>DATIPQ010000016.1 GCA_035471785.1 Acidobacteriota bacterium | reverse complement strand
GAGCACCCAGGAATAGTCCCCCACCCTGCCGGAGAAATGGAAGTTGACTCAGCCGCGGATGAAGTCGGCAGTACTCGCAACGCTCACCCGCCCGCTGTCGGACCAATCGGCGGGCTGCGGCATCAACCATTCAGATTGGCCCGCGGCCTGACATTAGGCTGCAAAGGAGCCAAGTTTCCCGAAGTTGCTGACGTGCGCCGTGACGGCAAGGATGAGGCTATCCCTCCATCGCCGCAAGGATGCGCCTCCCACCAGGATGGGGGCATGATGCTGTGTCCAATAGACTGGGAGAGCGGCTGCCCGCTTCCCTGTGCTTGCTGGAGATGGCCAATGCTGGCAGCCAATCGAGAAAACTGCAAAAAATGGGGGAGCGGTTGCCCGCTCCCCGTGCTCGCTAGAGATGTCCTATGCAGGTAGGATTGTCTGTGTAGACGCAAGCTGCTGCGGGATCGTTCCCAGAATTTGCGTTCCGAGCGAAAATTCTTTGGCCTGGAGGTCGCAAAGGCGACGGGCGCTTAGCCCTCGTTGAGGTGGCGGGGGTCGGGATCGGGGTCGGATTCGTATTCGACGTCGTCCTGGTCGACGTCGTAGATAGGACCCTGGCCCGGGGGAGGCGAGGGGCGTCCGGAGCCCGGGAAGCGCACGAAGACGTGGGTGCGGCCCTTCTTGACCGAGTTGGCGAACCAGGCGAAAAGCCACTTGCGCAGGACGCGGCGGCAGGGCGGGATCAAGAGCAGGAAGCCGAAAGCGTCGGTCAGCACTCCCGGCGTCATCAAGACAGCCCCCGCCACCAGGATCAGCACCCCTTCCACCAAAGTAGCAGCAGGCGGACGTCCCTGAGACAGCTCGGACTGCAGTTGCCTCCACACCTTGAGCCCCTGGCGGCGGGCCAGGAAGGCGCCCAGCATTCCCGTAAAGACGATGAGACCAATGGTGGCCAGGGTGCCGATGCGCCTGCCGATCTCCACCAGCAGCATCAGCTCGACGGCGGGAATGAGAATGAAGAGGATGAGAAGGCGTCCCAGCAAGGCGTCACCCCACTCCCGTCTCAGTCTTCTCGCTGTCGGCCCGCTGCAGCAGTTCGCGGGCGTGCTGGCGGGTGGCTTCGGTGACGGTTTCGCCGGCCAGCATGCGCGACAGCTCTTCCACCCGCTGGGAAGCATCGAGGACTTCGATGTGCAAGGTGGTGCGTCCCTGGCGGGTCTGCTTGCCCACCAGCAAGTGACGGGCTGCATAGCAAGCCACCTGGGGGAGATGGGTCACGCAGAAGACCTGGTGATGACGTCCCAGCCGGGCCAGCTTGTCGCCGATGCTGGAGGCCACGCGTCCGCCCACCCCCGAGTCGACCTCGTCGAAAACCAGGGTCTTGGCGTAGGGCTCCAAGGTCAGCACCGACTTGAGGGCCAGGATAATGCGCGACAGCTCCCCGCCCGAGGCGATCTTGGCCAGTGGACGCGGTTCCTCGCCGGGGTTGGGGCTGATTAGAAACTCCACCCGGTCGACCCCGCGCGGACCGGCCCACTGGCCGCCGCTCTCGATGTCGACTTCGAAGACCGTCTTCTTCATGGCCAGTTCGGCCAGTTCCTTCTCCACCGCCTTGGACAGCTTCTTGGCAGCCCGTTTGCGCCGTTGGGAAAGCGCCTGGGACGCTTTCATGAACTCATCGGCCAGCTCCTTTTCTTGGGCCTCCAACTGCTCGGCGCGCTCCTCGCTGTTTTCCAGCTCTTCCATCTCTGGCCCGATGCCTTGGGCGTAGTCGATCAACTCCTCGACGTTCTTTCCGTACTTGCGCATGGCCCGCTGCAGCTCGGCCAGGCGCTGCTCAACGGCCTCCTGGCGCTCGGGGTTGAAATGGATGCCGTCGGAATAGTCTCGCAGACCGAAGGACACCTCTTCCATCTGGAAGCGCAGTTCATCGAGCTTGGCCGCCGACTCCTTCAGGCTTTCGTCGATTTCGGCCAACTCCTGCAAGTTGCGCGAGGCGCGTCCCAGCAGTTCCATGGCCGAGGAGTCCTGCTCGTAGAGGATCTGAAAGGCTTCTATGGAATTGGAGAGACGTTTCTCGGCGGTGGAAAGCAGGCGCCGCTCGTCCTTCAGCTCTTCCACCAGACCCGGACTCAGGTCGAGCTTCTCCAGCTCCTGAGCCTGAAAGCGCAGCGTGTCGAGCCGTTGCAGGCGTTCCTGTTCGCCTTCGCGCAGAGTGCGGATCTTGTCTTTGATCTCCTTCCACTCCTGGTAGAGGCCGGACACCTCTCTCAGGGCAGCGTCGTGCTCGCCGAAGGCATCCAGAAACTCAAGGTGGTTGGAAGGCTGAAGCAGGTGCTGCTGATCGTGCTGGCCGTGGATGTCGACCAGCCAGCTTCCCAATTCGCTGAGCAGTCCGGCGGTGGACAAGCGCCCGTTGATGAAGACCTTGTTGGCGCCGCTCAGCGAGATCTCCCGGCGGACAATGAGCTGGCCGTCCCCGGCCTCCACGCCCGCCTCCTCCAGTTGCTTGCGGACGGGATGGTCCGCGTCCAGTTCGAAGAGGCCTTCTACCTGGGCTTTGTCGAAGCCTTGACGCACCATCTCCTGAGTGGCGCGTCCGCCGGCGGCCAGGCCCACGGCGTCCACCAGGATCGACTTGCCCGAACCGGTTTCGCCCGTGACCAGATTGAGGCCTTCCTGGAACTCGACCTGAAGGCTGTCGATGAGGGCGAAATTTTCGATGGACAGGAACTTCAGCATAGGGCCTGGTGTCTGCCTCCTTGTCGCGTAGCGTCTCCAAGTACAGAGACGCTATCAGCATAGCAGCATCCCCTCTCGCGGCACATCCGCAGAGAGGAGGGTGGGGCGATGGGCTGCAAGACGTGAGTCAGGCGAAATTGGTAGAGTGTTGGAGGTGGAGCAGCGGTTCTTCAGGATCGCCGATGTAGCTTGGGGCGGACCCTCCGTCGCTGAAGCTATGGAGGGCAAGGAGGCAGGATTTTGCACATCGACTCGGTTTTGGCTCAGGGCTTCGGCAGCTTCTGGCAACTGATCGCCAACAGCGGACCCATCGCGCTGCTGGTGCTCTTGATTCTAGTCTTTTTCTCGGTCCTTTCCTGGGCCATCATCGTCAAGAAATGGCGCTTTTACGGACAGGTCGAATCAGAGTCTCAGGACTTTTACGAGGTCTTTAAGAAGAAAGCCAGCCTTTCCGAGATCTACCAGGAATGCGAGCGCTATACCATGTCTCCGCTGGCCGGCATGTACAAGACCGGATACCAGGAACTGCACCGTCAGTTGAGCGCTTCAAAGCAAGGCGAGAAAGAGCATCCCTCGACGGCCACCGCCTTACGCAGCCTGGACAGCCTGCAAAGGGCTCTGGACAAATCGGCACAAAACGAAATGACGGTACTGGAGCGTTCGCTGGACTGGCTGGCCACGACCGGCTCGGTGACGCCCTTCATCGGACTCTTCGGCACCGTCATTGGCATCATCAACGCCTTCCAGGGACTGGGGCAAGGCTCGGCTACCACCATCCAGGCCGTGGCCCCCGGCATTTCAGAGGCGCTGGTGGCCACCGCGGCCGGACTGTTCGCAGCCATCCCGGCGGTCATCTTCTACAATCACTTCATACAGCGGCTGAAGGTCTTCGGGGCCGAAATGGACGATTTCTCGGCCGAAGTCCTCAACACGGTGGAAAGCAGCCTGCTCTAGGAGGGGACGTCGATGGCCTTCAAACCTCAGTCGACCCAGACCCGCCCCTCCATGTCGGAGATCAACGTGACTCCGCTGGTGGACGTGATGCTGGTGCTGCTGATCATCTTCATGGTGACCGCCCCCATCCTGCAGACGGGCATCGAGGTCAACCTGCCCCGGACCACTCAGACCGAGGCCCGCAATCCCGAGCAGCAGGCCGTCATTACCATCAGCCGCGACGAGCGTCTTTTCTATCGCTCCAGCCCCATCAACTTCAATGCCTTGCCGGAACGGCTGCAAGCTGACTTGAACGACCCTGAAGAGCCGGTCTTCCTGCAAGCCGACGAAGACGTGTCCTGGAAGACCATCGTGGCCGTAGTGGATCAGATCAGGCAGGCCGGATTCACGCGGGTCAACCTGGTGACCAAACCCCTGGCCCGTCCCCAGGAGCCCTGAAGGCGATGCCGATGCGTTATGCTCTAGATGCGGCCCGAGAGGACAGGCGCCCGAGAGGGAGAAGGCCATGAAACACCAGTTGTTGAGTTCCCACGTCAAGGACGAGAAGATGAGCCGTCCCCTGCTCTATTCGGTGCTGGGGCACGTGGCTCTGTTGGGAATCCTGCTGCTGGTGGGCGTGCTCTTGCCTCAAGGCGTCATCATCGATCTGGGGTCGGGTCCTGGGGGCGGAAGCGGCGACGCCGTGATTCCGGTGCAATTGGCCACCGAACTGGAGGACGGAGGATTCGGCACCGTCAAGCCCACCCTGACGCCGACGCCCAAATCCGTGCCCCCCGAACCTGAAAAGAAGCCCACGCCGCCCCCTGAACCTCCCAAGAGCGACGAATTCGTGGAAAAGCCGCAGCCTGAGAAAAAAGAGGAAAAGCGCCCCCAGCTTCCCGAGGACCGGCCACCCGTCAATCCGCCCGAGCCTCCCGAGGCCAAACCCGGGGATATCGTCCGCCAACCTGATCCCGGCACGGGGGGAGCGGGCACCATGTCGCCGGGACGCGGCGGCGGACTGGGCAGCGGGGTGGGCGTCGAGGTTGGCGAAGGACGCAACACCGGCCCGGGCATCAGTTCTTTTTACGTCCGCCTGGTGGAGCAGAGAGTGGGCTCCAACTGGCTGCGCACTTCTTTAGGAGATCTGGGCCGTCCCGTGCAGACGGTCATTCTTTTCACGGTCGACCGCAGCGGACGCATCGGCGACATCGAGATGGAGCGCAGCAGCGGCATCCGTACCGTCGACGTGGCGGCCGAACGGGCCGTGAGGGCCTCCGATCCGCTGCCTCCGCTGCCGGTTGAATTCCGGGGGCGTTCGATACGCTTCCGATCCGAATTCAATTATCCTCCCCGCTGAAGGAACGCCTTGCATGAGAGCATTGTGAAAGGACCAACCGCCTTATGAAAAAGGTTTTATTGACGGCATGTTTGATGCTCTTCCCCGCCCTGCTTTGGGCGCAGCAGCAACCGAACCGGCAGGAGGGGCAGCAGACGACCATCCGCCCCGACGCGACCGCCACTTCGACCGTGGCTGTGGCCGATTTCGTGGCCCGCACCTCGGCCAACCGCGCCACCGAGGAGGCGGCTGAGGAGTTCAACCGGGTGCTGTGGGAAGACTTGAAGTTCTCGGCCGTTTTCAAGATGCCCTCCAAGAGCTTCTACCCGCTGCGTCCCATCCGCACCGTCAACGACGTCAACTTCGAGGACTGGCGGGTGCCCACGCTGGACGTCGACTACCTGGCTTTCGGAAACATCCAGGTGGACGTGGGCGGAACCGTGCTGGAGGCCTTTCTCTTCGACGCCAAGACCCAGGAGCAGATCCTGGGACAGCGCTATCGCCTCACCCAGACCGAGCAGATCAGGCGCAGCGCCCACGCCTTCGCCGACAACGTGGTCTTCAACCTCACCGCCGGTGCGTCGCGGGGGGTGGCCCAAACCCAGATCGCCTTCACCTCGGAAAAGGGCGGCAGCAAAGAGATCTACATCGTCGATTACGACGGCTTCAACGAGCGCACGGTCACGGCCAACGAGGGCATCAACAAATTCCCCGACTGGTCCAACGAGAACCAGTTCCTGGCCTTCGTCACCAACCTGCCCGGCTCGGGCCGCTGGGAACTATGGGTGCAGGACCTGGAGGGAGCATCCGGACGGAGCGTCCTGCGCGTGCCCACTTCATACGTCTCCTCGCCTTCCTTCTCGCCCGACGGATCGCGGATAGCCTTTTCGGCCCGGGCCGCCAACAAGTCCGATCCCGACATCTTCGTTTCGCCCCCGGACGGATCGCGCCTCAGCAACCTGAGCAACCACCCGTCCATCGACACGGCCCCCACCTGGTCGCCTACGGGGCGGCAACTGGCCTTCGTCTCCGACCGCAGCGGGACGCCCCAGATCTGGATGATGGACTCGGACGGATCCAACCTGCGCCGCCTGACCACCGAAGACGGGCACTGCGACAGTCCCGACTGGTCGCCCGACGGCCGCTTCATCGCCTATTCATGGCAGGCCCCCAACCAGTGGAAGCACGACATCTTCATTATCGACGTGGGCACCGGAGTGGTCCGCCAGGTCACCAGCGGACGGGGCAGCGCCGAGAATCCCCACTGGTCGCCCGACGGGCGCCATCTCGTCTTCCAAAGCACCCGCACCGGCACTAAGCAGATCTTTATCGTGAACGCCGACGGAGAGAACTTAAAGCAGATCACGGCGTATGGTATAAACGAAAATCCCGCATGGTCGGGCTACAGAAGCCTGGAGCGCTAGGCTTTCCGGGCCTGCTGCGGTTCAAAAAATGGTAAAAGCGGTTCTCTGGGAGGGGGGCGGCTTGGGAGGAGTGCTTCAGATGAAACGTGGAATGACTTGGATTTTCACTGCGACGTTCTTGATTTCAGTGCTGGTCCTGGCGGGCTGTGGGCCGAAAGAGAGGATGGCCCCGGAGCCGCCGACCGACCGTCCCATGCGGGACGAACCCGAACCGACTCCCGCACCTGACCGCCCCAGCATCGACCTCAATGCCGATCCCTCCAGCGTGGAGCGGGGAGGTCAGGTGACCTTGAAATGGACCTCTTCGGAGGCGGATTCGGTGATTATCAGCAACGGCATCGGCAACGTGCAGATGAACGGTTCGCTGGTGGTCACGGTGCGCGAGTCCACCACCTACACCGCCACCGCCAAGGGCCCCGGGGGCGAAGCCACGTCCTCGGCCCGCGTCACCGTGGTCGATCCCGAACCGGTGATGACCAGCAGCGACGAGACCCTGCTTGAGGAGGCCATCAGGGCGGGTCGCGTCAAGCCAGTCTTTTTCGCCTACGACAAGGCCCAGTTGACGGCTCAGGCTGAGGAGACCTTGCAGGCCAATGCCAGAATCTTCCGCGAGTATCCCGAAGCCAACTTCGTCATCGAAGGCCACTGCGACGAGCGGGGCAGCGAAGAGTACAATCTGGCTCTGGGAGAGCGACGCGCCCAAGCCGCCAGGGACTACCTGGTTTCCCTCGGCGTGGCCGCCGGCCGCATGTCGACGATTTCTTATGGAGAAGAGCGCCCCTTCGCCCAGGGACACGACGAATCGGCCTGGAGGCAGAACCGCCGCGCCCACTTCAGCACATCCCGCCGTTAAGCGGGAGACGGCAACTTCAGGGGCGCCTGCACATCACGAGGTGATGAAATGAAAAAATTGTTCACCGCCGCCGCCCTCATCTTCCTGCTGCTGGCCGCCAATGGAGCGGCCGGCACCAAGGAGGAACTGATCCGCCTGCAGAACGACGTCATTCAACTGCAGAACCTGATCCGCACCCTGGTCGACAATCAAGACCGCACCCAAGGCTCGACCCAGGACTTGTTGGAGCAGCTCAACGACCGGACCGCTCAACTCGATGCTTCCATCAAGACCATGGCCCAGGCCATGCGCGATCGAGCCAAAGAGCAGCAGGAGCAGTCGGCCGAGTGGCGCGAGTCCTTTCAGCGCCTGGTGGTCAAGCTCGACGACACCAACAACCGCATCGCCGCCCTGCAGCACAAACTCGAGGAAAGCCAGATGAAGATCCAGTCGGTGCGCAACGCCACCCCCGACATCGGGGGTGCGGCCGAACCCGACCGGGTCTACGGAGCCGCCTACAACGACTACATCATGGGCAACTACGAGCTGGCCATTGCCGCCTTCCGCGATTTCCTGACCCAGTTTCCAGACAGCGAGTACTCCGACAATGCCGCCTACTACCTGGGCGTGAGCCAGATGGAGCAGGGACGTTGCGCGGTGGCCGTGCAAGCCTTCGACGAGGTCATCAACCTCTATCCCGGAGGCGACAAGCTGGTGCCGGCCCGCTACAAGAAGGGCGTCTGCCAGTCGCAGATGGGACGCCGCCAGGAGGCCATCGAGACCTTTCAGGAACTCATCAAGCTGCATCCCGAGAGCGCCGAAGCGTCTCTGGCCAGGAACGAACTGGAACGCCTGGGCGTCGCCCTCGACGAGGACACCCCCTGACCTGCCCCGCTCTTGGCTGCTGTCACCCTCGGGCGGTATCTTGAAGAGCGCCGCGACGGGAAGGGCTGCCCTTGACGCCGGCGTGCAACCAAGATCCACTAACGGCAGGAGCCACGACATGATTAATAAAGCTATTCTAGTCGGCAATCTGGGACGCGATCCGGAGATGCGCTACACCCAATCGGGCACGCCGGTGTGCAATTTTTCCGTCGCCACCACCGAGAACTACCAAGACCGCAGCGGCAACCGGCAGGAGCGCACCGAGTGGCACAACATCGTCACCTGGAGCAAGCTGGCCGAAATCTGCAATCAGTACCTGAGCAAGGGACGCCAGGTCTACATCGAGGGCCGCATCCAGACCCGCGAGTGGACCGACAAGGACGGCAACACCCGCCGCACCACCGAAATCGTAGCCAACGAAATGAAGATGCTGGGCAGTCCCGGCTCGGGCGGAGGAAGCGGTCCCCGCGAAGAGCAGATGGGCGGAGAGAACAGCGACTCGATGGAAGTCGGCATCAAGGACGACGACATCCCCTTCTGAGCCCCGCCCGGGGCTCGATTGCTCATCCGCGGTCTGCTTGAAGGAACTTCCCGGCCCCTCTGTCCGTGTACAATAACGCCATGAGCCGTGCCGATTTCTGGAAGATCGTACTGATCAGCAGCCTCATTTCCAGCGTGCTGGTGATCTTCGCCCTGCGCTGGCCCTCGCCTCCCCAGGCCGAAGCCGGCGTTTCGGGGGCCTGGACTTCCGAGGCCCCCGCCGCACCCGATGTGCCCCTCAGCGAGGACGAGCGCATCAATGTCCGGGTGTTCGAGGACACCCGTCAGGGCGTCGTCAATATCGTCAGCACCTCGATCGAGTACAACTTCTTCCTGCGTCCCCTGGCCCGCCAGGGCGTAGGCAGCGGATTCGTGGTCGACGGCAAAGGCCACATCGTCACCAACTACCATGTCATCGAGGGCGCCGAAGGGCTCGACGTCACCCTCTTCGACGAAAGCAAGTACGAGGCCGAGGTGATCGGCGTCGATCCGCTCAACGACTTGGCCGTATTGCGCATCGAGGCCCCCCAGGAGAAACTGCACCCCGTCCCGCTGGGGAGGAGCGAGGGGTTGGTGGTGGGACAGAAGGTGCTGGCAATCGGCAATCCCTTCGGACTGACCTCGACCCTGACCACGGGAGTCATCTCCTCGGTGGGACGGCGCATCGAGACCGAGAACACCATCATCGACGACATCATTCAGACCGATACCGCCATTAATCCCGGCAACAGCGGCGGCCCGCTTCTCAATACCGCGGGACAGGTGGTGGGCGTCAACACCCTCATATACTCGCGCAGCGGAGACAGCGCCGGCATCAGTTTCGCCGTCCCCGTCGACACCATCAAGCGCAACCTTCCCGACCTGATCGAGAAGGGCGAGGTGCAGCGTCCCTGGCTGGGCGTCCACGGCATCGCCCTCAGTCGCCCCCTGGCCCGCGACCTGCGTCTGCCCGTGGAGGAAGGACTGCTCATCGAGCGCATCGAGGAAGGCAGCACCTTGGATCAAGCCGGACTCAAAGGCGGAGACCGCCGGGTCACCTGGCGCAGGCGCTACCGGCTCATCATCGGGGGAGACGTGCTCTACTCCATCGACGGCACCGTCATCTCCTCTGAAAAGCTGCTCAACAGCGTCCTCAACAATAAGCGGCCCGGCGACAAGGTGACCATCGTCTACATCCGCGAGGGCGAGCGCTACGAGAAAGAGATCGAACTGGTCGGCCGCCGGTCCAGCCGTCGCCGGCTCTAAACCCCTTCACGAGCGGCCCTTCATGTACCTGCTCAGCCTCGACACGGCCACCAACAGCGGCGGAGTGGCACTCAGCCGCAATGCCGAGGTGGTATCCGTGTGGATGTGCAAGACGCCCATGCGCTACTCGGAGAGGGTCATCCCCTGGATTGAGAACGTGCTGGACGCACACGGCTTGCGCCCCCACCAACTGGATGCCCTCGCGGTTGCGCTGGGACCAGGGTCCTTTACCGGAATCCGCATCGGAATGGCCACCGCCAAGGCCCTGGCTCAATCGCTGGAAAAACCGCTGGTCGGGATCTCGACCCTGGAAGCGCTGGCCTACCGCTACCGCTGGAGCGACCGCCTCATCGTTCCCTGGATCGACGCCCGCCGTCAGCAGGTCTTCGGCGCCGCCTATCGGATACCGGGACTGGACACCGAAGAAGTCCTTCCCCCCAGCGTCGACGCTCCCGCCCGATGGCTCAAAAAGCTGCCCGAGGAGCGCTGCCTCCTGGTGGGTGACGGGGCTGAATTCTACCGCTCCACCATCGAGGCCGAGCGTCCCGGCGACCAGGTGTTGGCGGGAGACAACCAAATCGTGGAAAGCCTCTGCCAGTTAGGCTACTTCCGTTACACCAGGGGACGCACCAGCGCGCCCGAGTCCCTGCAGGCTCTTTACGTGCGGCCTTCCGACGCTGAGATCGGACAGACTCCGCAGGGCGCCCGGCCATGAGGAACTTCCTGACATGAAGCTTGTGCTCAGGGTGCTGATCCTCTTCCTGATACTCTTCCTGGCCACCGTCGACAACCAGATGCTGCTGCCCCTGCTGCCGCTGATGGAAGAAGACCTGGCCGTTACGGTCAGCACCTTGGGACTCTTGATCAGCGGATACGCTCTTGCGGCGGCCGTTTTCAGCATTTTCTTAGGCCCTTTCACCGACCGCTACGGACGGGTGCTCTTCTTCCGCCTGGGACTGGGCATCTTTCTGCTCTCGGCTCTGCTTTCCTACCTCACCCCCGGTTTTCTCCCCCTGCTGGGACTGCGCGCCCTCACCGGACTGGCGGCGGGACTTCTCTCCACCTGCACGGCCAGCTACATCGGCGACCAATTTCCCTATCAGTCGCGCGGACGCATCATGGGAATCGTGCTGTCCTCCTACTTCGCCGCCACTATCCTGGGCATTCCCGCCGGTGCCGCGCTGGCCGATTCGGTCGGATGGCGCAGCGTCTTTTTGGCAACCGCCGCCGGAGCCGCAGCGCTGGTGATGGCCTCCTGGCTGCTGCCTTCGGACAAGCGCAGTGGGTCGGAAGGCCGCTCGGTTTCCTTCTCTCCCCGGCAGTACACCCGCTTCCTGGCTGGACGCGATACCCTTGCCGCCCTCTGGGTATCCTTCGCCATCTCGGGCGGGACCGTCTGCTTCCTGGCCTATGTGTCGCCCTATCTGAGCAGCCGCTTCGGCCTCTCCAGCCTGCAGATCTCGCAGATCTTCGCCGTCGCCGGAGCCGCCGCCCTGGTGGGCAGTCCCCTGGCGGGATGGCTCAGCGACCGCCTCACCAAGCGGAGCGTCTTCCTGGTGGCCAATACCGCTCTGGCCCTGCCGCTGCTGGCCCTGACCCTCATCGGCTGGGGATGGGGCTTCTTCGCCGCCGTCTTTCTCATCGGCCTGGGAATCGCCTTCCGCCAGACCGCCCTTCAGACGCTGCAGACCGAACTGGCCGAGACCGAGGGAAGAGGCACCTTCATCGCCCTGCGCAACGGCTTCTCCCAAATGGGCATCGCCACAGCCGTCTTCCTGGGCGGACGCCTCTATGCCGAGTGGGGATACCCTGCCGTCACCGTCCTGGCCGCCTCTCTCACTTTGCTGGCCAGCATCCTCATGTTGGCGGCCGTCCGCCAACGTTGACCCTTGCTGCAAGGGTCAATCCTCCATAGCTTCAGCGACGGAGGGCCTCGGTCAGTCGGCTAGCGACAGACTATCTTGCTACATTAGTAACCCATGCAGCAGCTCACGCCCATGATGCGCCAGTACCACGAGGTCAAGCAGCAGCATCCCGACAAGCTGGTCTTCTTCCGCATGGGTGATTTCTATGAAATGTTCTATGATGACGCGGTTTTAGCCAGCCGTGAATTAGAGATCACCTTAACTTCCCGCAACAACGATAAGAAGGGAAAGCCCATCCCCATGGCGGGTGTTCCTCACCACGCCAAGGACAACTACCTCAACAAGTTGGTCAAGAAGGGCTTCAAGGTGGTGCTGTGCGAGCAGGTGGAGGATCCGAAGCAGGCCAAGGGCCTGGTCAAGCGGGAGGTCACCCAGGTCGTAACGCCGGGGACAGCCGTAGAAGAAGGCCTTTTGGACTCCAAGGAGAACAACTACCTGGCCTCTCTTTACCTGGAGGAGAACGGTTACGGTGCGGCTTTCCTGGACGTTTCCACCGGCGAGTTCTGGGTCAGTCAGTTCCAGGGGCAGGACAGCATCGGCGAGGCGATGGGCGAATTCATGCACTTTCGCCCCCGCGAACTGGTGATGGCGGAGGAGCAGGAAGAACGCCTCATGGCCGCCCTGCCTTCCCAGACGGCGTCACACCTGGTGCGCACTCCGCGGGCTGACTGGCACTTCAATCTCGATTACGCCCAGCGTCAATTGCTGACTCATTTCAAGGTCTCGACTCTGGACGGCTTCGGCATCAGCGGCGCCGAACTGGCCGTGCGGGCGGCGGGAGCGCTCATCCACTACATCCGTGAAACCCGCAAGTCGTCGTTGGGGCACATCACGGGAATGCGCTTTTTCGAGTCGGCCCGCTACCTCAAGCTGGACGAGTCCACGGTCGAGAACCTGGAACTGGTCAGAGGCGCCGACGGCGGACGCAAGTGGACGCTGCTGAGCGTCATCGACCGCACCCAAACCGGAATGGGCGCCCGTCTGATGCGCTCCTGGATGCTGCGTCCCAGCCTCTGCCTGGAGGAAATCGACGCCCGCCTGGACGCGGTGCAGGAGCTGCGCGCCAATGTCGAAGCACTCTCCGGACTGAGCGACGTCCTGAAGGACGTCTACGACGTGGAGCGCCTGCTCTCGCGCGTGACCACCGAAACCGCCAATCCGCGCGATCTGCTTTCTCTCAAGGCCTCGCTGGCCAAGCTGCCCCTCTTGAGCGAGAAGCTGCAGCGGTTCAGCGCTTCCCTGCTCTCACCCTTTCAGGACCACCTGGAAGACGTCGTGGACTTGTTGGAAAAGGCGGTGGACGATCAAGCCTCGGTCTCCATCTCAGACGGCAAGATCATCCGTAAAGGCTTCGACGAGCAGCTCGACGAACTGCGCAGGATCTCGAGTTCGGGCAAGGGTTTCATCGCCGAACTGGAGGCCAAGGAGCGGGAGCGCACCGAGATTTCCAACCTCAAGGTCAAGTACAACAAGGTCTTCGGCTACTTCATCGAGGTCACCAAGGCCAACCTCGACAACGTTCCGGAGCACTACATCCGCAAGCAGACCCTGGTCAACTGCGAGCGCTTCATCACGCCCGAATTGAAGGAGTACGAAGAGAAGGTTCTGGGAGCCGAAGAGAAAATCCTGGCTCTGGAGAGAGAACTCTTTCTTCAGGTACGGTCCCAGGTGGCTCAAGAAGCGCGCCGCATCCAGTCGGCGGCCCGCACCATCGCCCGGGTGGACGTGCTGGCGGCTCTGGCCGACGCTGCCAACCGCTACGGCTATTCCCGGCCCCGCCTCGACCAATCGACCCTGCTGGAGGTGCAGGCGGGGAGACATCCGGTGCTGGAGCTGCAAGGCAACGAGCCCTTCGTCCCCAACGACCTGCGCTGCGACAACGAAGAGAACCAACTGCTCATCCTCACCGGCCCCAACATGGGCGGAAAGTCCACCTACCTGCGTCAGAACGCTCTCATCGTCATCCTGGCTCAAATGGGCTCCTTCGTGCCTGCCGAAAGCGCCCGGGTGGGACTGGTCGACCGCATTTACACGCGGGTGGGAGCCAGCGACAACCTGGCCCGCGGACGCTCCACCTTCATGGTCGAGATGATCGAGACCGCCAACATCCTCAATACCGCCAGCCCCAGGAGCCTCATCCTCCTCGACGAGGTGGGCCGGGGCACGGCCACCTTCGACGGCCTCTCCATTGCCTGGAGCGTGGCCGAGTATCTGACCACCGAAGGCGCCCGGCGCGCCCGCACCCTCTTCGCCACCCACTACCACGAGGTCACCAAGCTGGAGAAGCTCTATCCGGGCGTCAAGAACTACTGCCTCACCGTCAAGGAGTCGGGAGGCGACATCATCTTCTTCCACCGGGTCATGGAGGGGGTGGCCAACAAGAGCTACGGAATCGAGGTGGCGCGCCTGGCCGGCCTGCCACAAGCGGTGCTGGAGCGCGCCCGCGAAGTCCTCACCAAGCTTGAGCGCAAAGACATGGACCTCTCCGGCCGCTCCCGCAAACACCACGCCGAAGAAGTCATCGACACCCTCCAGCAGACGCTCTTCTGAGAGTCGTCATGAATGACCAATTGGCGGTTCCAGGGGATGTGGTTGACAGCCCGGAAGATCTCCTTCTCTCTAAACTCGTATGGGCCAAACAAGGAGATTCCGAGCTTCAGAAGCGGGATATTCGAAACCTGCTAGAATCGGTTCGCGATCTGGATTTCGACTATTTGCGCCAGTGGGCTAAGGAGCTCTCGGTCCATGAATTGCCGGACGAACTGAGCCATGAATGACACCTCTCCTGAAATGCGGCGCCAGTTCCACGAAGTGCTGATGACCCGGACGCCGCAGCAGCGGGTGGCGATGGCTGCCGAGATGTTCGATACGGCCCGGCGAATCGTGCTGTCGAGTCTCCCCTCTGAATGGTCCGAAGCGGACAAGAAAGTCGCGCTGGTCAAACGTTTCTATGGCCGCGATTTGGACCCGGAGTTCATGGATCAGGTGGCTGAGGCGATCCGCGAGTCGGCATGAACCTGAAGCTGGACCAATACCGCGGCTGGCTGCTGGCTTTCTTCTGCCTGCCGCTTTTTCTTTCCCTGGACACCTCCTCCATCTGGGACGCCAACGAGGCCTTTTACGTGCGCACCCCCCAGGAGATGCTGGAACGGGGGGAGTGGATCGTCCCCTACTTCAACGGGGAAACGCGCCTGAACAAGCCCCCCCTGTCTTACTGGTTGGTGCTGGTGGTCTACAAGATCTTCGGAGTCTCGGTTGTGGCCCAGCGCATGGTCATAGCCCTGCTGGCGGCTGCTTCGGTGCTGATCGTCTACGCCCTGGGCAGACGGCTTTTCAATCCCGTGGCGGGGCTGTGGGGGGCGGGGGTATTCGCCACCACTTTTCGATTCCTGATCATCTCGCGCCGGCTGCTCATCGACGTGCTGCTGCTTTTCTGTCTGCTGGCCGCGCTGTGGTTTTTCGTGAACTGGCTTCGTTCGCATAAGCGCAGGGACTTCCTCTACCTGTGCGCCTTTCTGGGGCTTGGCATGCTGGCCAAGGGCCCGGTGGCGCTGCTGCCGACTGCGGCCTTCGGACTCTACCTGCTCATCTCTCGGCGCCTCGACGACCTGTGGAAGGCCCCTCTGCTGAGCGGAGGGCTCTTATTCACGGCCATCAGCGCCTCCTGGTTCCTCCTGCTGGCCTGGCAGCAAGGATGGCAGCCGGTCATCGACTTCTTCCTGGCCGAGAACCTGGGACGCTTTTCCCACCTCGATTTCGGTCCTGACCGGGGACCCTTCTATTACGTGACCGTCTTCATCACCGAGTTCTCGCCCTGGTCCTTCGCCTTCCCTTTTGCCCTCCTGGCCGCCTGGAAGACCCATCGCGCCAAGGGCGAGCCGGCCTTTGGCCAAGAGTGCCGGCCCTACCTGCTCCTGGGACTTTGGGCGGCGGTTTATTTCGTCATTTTCTCCCTCTCCCACAACAAGCAGGAGTACTACATCCTGCCCCTCTATCCCGCCGCCGCAATCATGGTTGGAGTCTTCATCGAACGGGGGATCGACTGGCCCTCCCGCCTGCTGGCCCCCATCCCCCTGCTGCTGGGCGCGGCGGGCTTCGGCATCCTCTCCTGGAGCATCCTGCTGGGCGACGAGTTGCTGCTGGGGCTGGCCCCGCCCGCCCTGCTGACAATGGCGGCGCTGCTGCTGCTGGCAGGACGCGGGCGCTGGGCCGTCCTTGCCATGTCGGCCTTTTATTCGCTGGCCTTCCTGGCCTATCTGGAACCCCTGGAGCGCTATAAACCGGTGCGTCCGCTGTGCCGCAGCATCGAGCGGGCAGCGCCGGGCAGTCCTCCCATCGACTATCGGGCCGGATACTACCGTCTGACTTCGCCCAGCATGGCCTACTACCTCGACCATCCCATCCTGGAGGTCTATGATCCGCAGGAGGCGCTGCAACTTTTCCGTGCCGACCGTCCCCTCTACCTGATCATGCAGGAGGGCGATTTTCATACCTTGCAGGAATTGAGCGGGGGACAACTGCAAATTGTGGATGTGCAGCCGAAGTTGTATACTACCGCGCGAAATCTGAGCCGGGTACTGAGCAGCGATAAGGACGAATCCACTCCCTGGACGCGACCGGTGTATCTGGTAACGAATCAAAGGGGCGATTAACTTTTGCTGGAAATATCGGTCGTCATTCCCGTCTTCAACGAGCGCGAGAATCTGGGACCGCTCTTCCGGCGCCTCAAGTCAGCCCTGGATCCCCTGGGCAAGAGTTACGAGATCCTCTTTATCGACGACGGCAGCAGCGACGGCAGCGCCCAATTGCTGCTCGAGATCGAAGAGAGCGATCCCACCGTGCGGGTTCTGGAGTTCGTGCGCAACTTCGGCCAGACGGCGGCGATCGACGCCGGGTTCCGCCATGCCCGAGGCCAGGTCGTCATCCCCATGGACGCCGACCTGCAGAACGACCCGGCCGACATCCCCCAGATCCTGCGCACGCTGGAGCTGGGCTTCGACGTCGTCAGTTGCTGGCGCAAGGACCGTCAGGACACCTACCTCACGCGGGTGCTGCCTTCGCGTCTGGCCAACGCCCTCATCAGCCGCATCAGCGGCGTCGAGCTGCACGATTATGGCTGCACGCTGAAGGCTTATCGGCGCGACATCGTCCGCCACATCAGGCTCTACGGCGAGATGCACCGCTTTATCCCCATCTTCGCCACTTGGGCGGGCGCCCGCGTCACCGAGATCCCCGTACGCCATCACCCCCGCCGCCACGGAACCTCCAAGTACGGACTGCTGCGCACCTTCAAAGTGCTGCTCGACCTGATCACCATCAAGTTTCTGGGCAAGTACTCCACCAAGCCCATGTATCTCTTCGGCGGACTGGGGATGCTGACCTGGGTGGGCGGAAGTCTGCTCAGCTTCCTGGTGCTTTATCAGAAATACTTCGAAGGCGTCAAAGCCCACCGCAATCCGCTGCTGCTGATCGCCTTCTTTCTCTTCATCGCCGGACTGCAGCTTATTCTCATCGGACTGATCGCCGAACTGATCGTGCGCATCTATCATGAAGCACAAGACAAACCGACCTACATACTGAAGGGCTCGGGCGAGCCCCGCGGGGAGCGGAGCGCCTCCTCCCGGCGGGCCGCCTCCCCCCAGCCGACAACCGCTGACAAGGAACAAACCAGCAGGTAAGAGAGGGCCATGGAAACCGTCGAGTACATCATCCAAACGCTGACCGATTTCATCACCAGCTACATCGTTCCCGAAGAGCTGATCATCGTCACCCTTCTGGGTACCGGCCTATTCCTAACCTTGCGGCTGGGGTTCATTCAGTTGCGGCGCTTCAAACACGGCGTGGAGGTGGCCACCGGACGTTTCGACAACCCCGAAGACCCGGGCGACGTCACTCATTTCCAGGCCCTTACGACGGCCCTGTCGGCCACGGTGGGAATCGGCAACATCGCGGGTGTGGCTACCGCCATCCACTGGGGGGGCCCTGGAGCGCTCTTCTGGATGTGGATGACGGCTTTCTTCGGCATGGCCGTCAAATACTCGGAGGTCACCCTGGCGCTCAAGTACCGCAAGGTGGAGGCCAGGGACGAGACGAGGACCTGGATGGGAACCGTCTCGGGCGGGCCCATGTATTCCATCGAGTACGGAATTCGCGAGCACTGGAAGGTGCTGTCGGTCGTGGCCAAGCCGATGGCGATACTCTTCGCCTTCGGTTTGATGCTGACCAGCTTTCTGACCGGCAATGCCATCCAGGCCAATACCATCTCGGACATGTTCTCCTCCGAGTTCGGCATTAACCCCTGGATCGTGGGACTAACCACCTCGACCTTCATTGCCATCGTCATTTTCGGCGGCATCCGGCGCATCGGGCGCGTCACTTCCATTCTGGCCCCCTTGATGGCCGCCATCTACGTTTTGGGCGCCTTGGTCATCCTCTTTTTTAACGCTGGCGAGGTTCTGCCCACTCTCTCCACAATCTTCACTGAAGCCTTTAATCCCACGGCCGGCGTGGCCGGCACGGGAGCGGGCGTTTTCCTCACCACCATCCTGTGGGGGGTCAAGCGCGGGCTGTTCTCCAACGAAGCCGGACAGGGATCGGCCCCCATCGCCCATTCGGCCGCCCAGACCGAGGAACCGGTGTCGGAGGGCGTGGTGGCGCTCCTTGAGCCCTTCATCGACACCCTGGTCATCTGCACGCTGACGGGACTGGTGTTGCTGACCACAGGCGTCTGGAGCGACACCCACCCCACCACCATGGACTTGGCTTCGGGAGACGCCACTTATATTCTCTACAATGATTTTCGCGAACCGATCAATGTTGATCCGCCCCAAGCCATCATCGTGGTCGACAGTGTGCCCGTCTACGAGGATGATCACGCCGAGTTCGCCTGGCACGACGTGGCGGTGGAACGCTTTTACGTCGACGAGGCCCAGACCCAGCCCTTCAGCGGACGCATCCTGGCCCGGGAAGGAAAAGCCGTGGACGACCAGGGCCAGGAGCACTTCTTCCTCTACGGTCCCGCCGTCGACACCGGCGCCCCGCTGACCGCCCATGCCTTCTCGCGCGGACTGGGAAGCGACGCGGGACGCTACATCGTGCTTCTCTGCGTGGCCCTCTTCGCCGTCTCCACCGCCATTTCCTGGAGCTACTACGGAGACCGCTGCGCCAATTATATCTTCGGCCCCGCCGCCATCATCCCCTTCAAATGCGTTTTCATCGGCTTTCACTTGATGGGAGCGGTGGCCTCGCTCAACGTGATCTGGGACTTCGGCGACGTGGCCTTGAGCATCGTCACCATCCCCAACCTGATTTCGCTGCTTCTGCTCGCGGGCGTGGTGGCCAAGACCACCCGCAGCTACTTCGACCGCCGCCCCTGGCTGACCCAGGGCGTGAACCGCCCCAAGCAGGAGTAGTTCCGGCCCGGAAGCATTCCCAGGTCGCTATGTAATTCTGGCTGCGCCCCGTCTGGCCCGGTGGGCGGCGAAAGCTTCGCGCATAAGTTTGAAGAGGCTGCGGCGGTTCTCGAAGAGCAGTGAAGCCCACTGAAACGAAGTCATCTGGGGAAAATAGATTCCGCGGAAAGCCAGGCGGGTGAAGAACAGCACCGCCCGCTCTTTAAACGGACGTCCCTCGATTTTCCTGAGGGCGCCAGCGATGGCTTCGGCGTCGTAGCAGCCTTGCCAGGCCTCCATCACTTCGGCCTCGGCCTCTTCGACGCTCAAGTTCTTCGGCGTGAAGGCCATGCGGAAGGGACGGAAGTCGAGCCAATGCTTGGGGCGGGTCAGCCTTTCCTGAGACAGCAGCCGGTCGTAAAGCGGAGTGGCCGGGTAGGGGGTCAGCAGTCCGAAGACCGGCAGACCGGGAGGCCACGAGCCGATGGCGTTCAAGGTGTTCCTGGCAACGCCGGGCTGGTCTTCGTCCATGCCGAAGATGAATGAAGTGATGGCGTAAATGCCGCGATCGGCCAGGCGGTCCAGGACTTCCTGGTACTGGGCCGGCTTGTTGAAGCCCTTGTTGACGTCCTTCAAGTTGGCGGGATCGATCGACTCCAGCCCCATGAAGATCCACACTCCTCCGCTTTCAGCGATCAAGTCGACCAGTTCTTCGTCGCGCAGAAGATTCATGCTGATCTGAGCCACCCAGGGCACGCAGGCATCGCGGGCGATCATGGCACGCAAGAGTGACTTGGTCCTCTTCTTGTTGATGGCGAAGTTGTCGTCGATGAAGAAGACGCCGACCTTTCCTCCCTCCTGGGCGGCCCGGGCTTTGAGCCGCAGCAGTTCCTCCACCACGCTGTCGTTGCTGCGAAAGCGGATGGACTTGCCGAAGAAGCCGGTGACGGTGCAGAAATCGCATCCGTAGGGACAGCCTCGGCCCGACTCGATGGGCAGCACGTAGAAGGTGTTCCAGTCCTTGACCCCGGCCTTTTTCATCAGGTAGCGTCCCCAGCCCGGGATCTTGCGGATCAGGTCGAACTGCTTCAGGTCCATGCTCTCCCAGGGGATGCGGGCGTAATCCTCCAGCGAGGGCTTGATCTCCCGGCCCTCGGAGTCCAGCGCCTGGTAGATGTCCTGCATGTTGCCCTGCTCGGCGTCCTGCAGGATCTGCGGCCAAATGTCGTCGATTTCGCCCAGCGCCACGGCGTCTGCGTGGCGGGGTTCGTCCTCGCGTCCGATGGCTTCACCCGGCACCTCGGTGACGTGCGGGCCGCCCATGATGACCAGGGCGCCGGCCTCGCGAATGGCGTCGGCCATGCGGTAGGCCTTGGCAGCAGTCCGGGTCATGGCCCCGATGCCGGCCAACTGGATCTCGTTGCGGCGCACGAAGTCGCCTATTTCGTCCTCGCTCATGGGTTGAGCGTTGCCGTCGATGAGAAAGACTTGATGCTCGGGCGGAGTGAGCGCTTGCAGGACGAACATCCAGAGGTGGGGCATGTAATTGCGTGTCACCTGATTGTCCGGCGTATACAGAAGAATTCTCATTCTGGACCTCCACATTCCTGGCTCATATGTCGCTGCACCGCCTGCGTCAGGAGAAATCCTTCCGTGCAACCGTCAGAGAGACGACTGAACAGGGGCGGGGTCCAGCCCGGACCTTTATAGAGGCTGAAACCCGTAAGGTAGTCTAGCACAAGGACACGCCGACGGCACGGGCCCAATCACTGGTAGCGCATGGCCACCAGGGGGTCGACGGAGGAAGCCCGCCGGGCCGGGACGAAGCTGGCCAACAGGGTCACGATCACCACCCCCGCGGCAGCAGCCGCAAAGGTCAGCGGATCGCCAGGCTGGATTCCGAACAGGGCCGACTCGAGAAGGCGGCCGGCGGCGTAGGCCAGAGGGAGGCCCAGCAGGGCGCCGGCCAGACAAACTTTGAGGCTCTCGCCCAGCATCATCCATAGTACCTG
This sequence comes from Acidobacteriota bacterium, assembly GCA_035471785.1. Lineage (NCBI taxonomy): Bacteria > Pseudomonadati > Acidobacteriota > Acidobacteriota bacterium. The sequence goes on along the minus strand of DATIPQ010000016.1, from coordinate 2,043 downwards.
GTCGCGGCGCGCTCCCAGAGCCATGCGCACCCCTATTTCGGTGGTGCGGCGGGCCACCCGGTAGGCCAGCGTCCCATAGAGGCCTACGGCCACGAGAAGCGCCGCCAGCGCACCGAAGAAGAGCGCCAGGCTGGCCAAGACGGTGGCATCGGAGTAGCTCTGCTCGAACTGGGCTTCCTGGGTCATGGGATCCGTCAAGGGAAGCTCGGGATCGATGCGGTTGACCACCCTGCGCACCTCGGGAAGCAGGGCCTGGGGATCGCGGCGCGTCCGCAGCTCGACATGCAGCTTCTTGATCCCCGGCAGTTGCCGGTAGCTGATGTAGGCCATGGGGCGGGGCGTTTCCCTCACACCCGTGTACTTGCTGTCCTGCGCCACCCCCACGATCGAGAAGGAGTGCTCGGGGCTTGACAAGCCCACGTTGCGGCCCAGGGGATCGCCCTGTGGCACATAGGTTTCGACAAAGGTCCGGTTGACGACCAGCACGCGGGAGGTCTCCAAAGTGTCGGAATCTTTCAGGTCGCGGCCCTGCAGGATGGGCACTCCCAAGGTCCGAAAGTAGTCGGGGCCGACGACGTTCCAGCGCAGCACGCTGCGGCCTTGGGCGTCGGTGGCCTGCACGCCGTCGACAAAGACGCTGTGGTTATTGCTCCAGCCCGACCCCAGCCGGTTGCCCATCACGGTCACAGACTCCACCCCGGGCAGGGCGCGAAGCTCGTCGAAGAGCCGGCTGTAAAAGGCAGATGTTTCAGTGTCGCTGTCGCGTTGGGGATCGATTCCGAAGACCAGCAATCGGGAAGCGTCGATGCCCAGATCGACGCTCTGCAGGTTGACCAGGCTGCGCACCAGCAGTCCGGCTCCCACCAGCAGGCAGATGCACAGGGCCATCTGCAAGGCCACGACGGCGCGTCCGCCCCAAAAGCGCGAGCGCTCCTGGTTGGAGGTGGCGCTGGAAGCCCTCAAGGCCTGGCTGGCCGGCACCCGGGCGGCGGCCCGCAGCGGGATCAGCCCAAAGGCCAGGGCCACCAGAAGGCATACCGCGAAGGAGAACCCCAGGACGGTGCCGTCGGGCGCCAGCCCTGTTTCAATCTCGGCCCAGGACGCCAGCAGGCGGGTGGCCCAGGAGGCGAAAAACCATCCCAACAGGCCTCCGGCGAAGACCAGCAGCAGGCTTTCCGTCAGCAACTGGCTGAAGAGGTGGGAGCGTCCCGCGCCCAGTGCCAGACGGAGGCCGAATTCACGCCGGCGGGCGGCATTGCGGGCCATCAGGAGCATGATGATGTTGCCGCAGGCGATCACCAGCACCAGCAGCACCATGGCCATGAGAAGCGTCATGGGATGGCTGACGGCGGCGGTCAACCCCTGCATTCCCCGTACCGACTCGAAGTAAAGCTGGGGAATCGTCTCGTTTTCCTGAGGTTCGGTTTCGGCGTAGACGGTGTTGTAGAAGATAGGCTGCAAACGGGCCAGCGCCTGCTCGCGGGTGGTCTCGGGAGCCAGCCGTCCGATCAGCATGAGGAACCACCAGTTGGGAGTGTCATATACGAACTGGGGACCCTGCACCTGATGTCCCCATGGACCCAGCTCGGGGCGGGTCTGCAAAGGGATCCAAACGTCGGTCTGAGAGCGTTGCACCACCCCGTCGAAGCCGGGCGGCGCTATCCCGACGATGGTAAAAGGCACGCCCTTGATGAAAATAGACTCGCCCAGCACCGACGGATCGCGGGCGAAGCGGCGGGTCCAGAAGGCATGATTGAGGACCGCAACGGGGGCGCGGCTGTTTTCATCCTCGATGTTCAAGGCCCGTCCCCGCACGGTTGTCACGCCCAGTCCGCTGAAGAAGTTTCCGCTCACCATCATCACCTGGGCCGTCTCAGGCTGGGCGCCGTAGCGCAGGGCGATTTCGCCTCCCGTGCTCAAGGGGACGTAAGCCATCAGGTCGGAAAGCGATTGGGAGGCCTGTTGGCGCAACTGCAGGTAGGTGTGCCCCGAGAACGAACTCGACAAGTCTCCGGTCTGGTTCGCGTAATTGGGCAGACTGGT
>DATIPQ010000015.1 GCA_035471785.1 Acidobacteriota bacterium | reverse complement strand
GCCCCCAGCAGGGCGAAGAGGATGGGGCGGGCGTGGCCCACCACGTCGTCATGCATCGAGTTGAGTTCGATCTGCATTCCGGCATTGGCATGAAACTGGTGCCGCTCGCGCAGGCGGGCCGCCAAGGCGTCCATCTCTTGCTGGGCCTGGGCCAGCGAATAGCCCTGCTTGAGCCGCGAGACCACGGTCAGCCACTCGGCGTCGCGGGGATTGGTGTCGAAGGCGATCGGCAGCACCCTCCAGACGTCGACGTTGGTGGGCATTCCGGCGTCAGGCGGAAGATAAATGCGGAAGTCGCGGGGCAGCACGCCCACCACGGTGTTCCGTTGTCCGTCCAGTTCCAGGGTCGTCCCGATGACCGACTCCTGGCCCCCGAACCGCTGCTGCCACAGGGCATGGCTGAGGATCAGCACTCCCGGGGGCACCGGGACGTTGGGGTCCATCATGTCTTGAGGATCGATGGGGGTGGCGTCCTTCTCCTCGAAATCGCGCCCCAGGATGGGCGTCACGCCCAGCACCTTGAAGAGATTGGCCGTGCTCCAGCCCATCATGAGCTGCTCGGCGCGTCCCTCGCCGGTGATGGTTCCGTTGATGGCGAAGGCTCCGGCGAAGTCCTCGAACATGGTGGTCTGTTCCTGATAGTCGAGGAAGTCGGGTCCGGAAACCAGCGAGCGTCCGGCTTCGGCATTGGAGGCGCGGTTCCAGATCAGCACCAGATTCTGCGGGTCGCGGTAGGGCAGAGGCTTGAAGAGCACCGCGTTGGCCACGCTGAAGATGGCCACGTTGCTCCCGATCCCGATAGCCAGAGTCAGCGCCACCACGGCCGTAAAGCCCGGTCTCTGAGAATAGCTGCGCAGGGCGTAGCGCAGGTCTTGCAGTAGAGAGGTCATCCAAGAAAAATATCATGCGGCGCCACATGCCGGCAGCATGCTTTTCCCATCTCGGAAGCCCCTGACAGATACAAAACAGGTCTCTTGCCCTTTCAGGGATGGGAAGTACACTGGACTTATGAAGCACCGACAGCGCGCGGCCTGGAGAGAGCGGCTCTACGAAGTGATCTTCGAGGCCGACACGCCTGCCGGCAAGTGGTTCGATGTGGGGCTGCTGCTGGCCATCGTCGTCAGCGTGGCCGCGGTGTGCCTGGAGACGGTCGACAGCATCGAGCGACGCTACGGAAGCTGGCTGATCGCTGCCGAGTGGTTCTTTACCGGGCTCTTCACGCTCGAGTACGTCCTGCGCTTGATCGCCGTCCGCAGCCGGCTCGGATATGCCTTCAGCTTTTACGGCATTGTCGACTTAATCGCTTTCCTGCCCTCCTATTTCGGGCTTCTGACCGGCGGAGTCACCTCTTTCGCCGTGGTGCGGTCCTTTCGCCTGCTGCGGGTCTTCCGCATCCTCAAGCTGATTCACCTGACCAGCGAGTCGGAACACCTGGGCGCCGCCGTCTGGCGCTCGCGGGCCAAGGTCGTGGTCTTCCTGGCCGTGGTCATGATCACTGTGACCATCGCCGGCACGGCCATGTACGAAGTCGAGAGCTTCTACGCGGGGCCGCAGAGCCAATTCACTTCCATCCCTCAATCCATCTACTGGGCCATCATCACCATGACCACCGTCGGCTACGGAGACATCGTGCCTACAACCAGTCTGGGGAAGGTGCTCTCGGCCCTCTTGATCCTGGTGGGCTACAGCCTGATCATCGTCCCCACCGGCTTCGTCTCGGCCGAGATCATCGAGTCCCGCCGCAAGAAGGGGCTTTCGACTCAAACCTGCCCCTATTGCCTGGCTGAGGCTCACCAAAGTGATGCGATCTTCTGCCGCCGCTGCGGCAAGCCGCTATAAGGCCCATCCCGTAAGTGTGGAATAATGGGGCATCGATGGCACGTTTCGTTACGATTGCGGTTTCGCTGCTGTCTTTGGCTCTTTCTAGTTGCTTTCTTTCCAAGGGACAGCGTTTCCATCACTTCACGGTCGAGACGCCGGTGCCCAAGGCCTCGGTTTTGGTGCTGGGGTTCATGGGAGGGCGCACATCCTGGGACGATGAAAGGGAAGGCGTGCGCAAGCTGGCCCTGCGGCTGCGCCAAAAGGAACTGCCGCTGGCGGTGGAAACGGTCGAGAACAAGAAGCGCAAACTGGCCCTGCAACTCATCATCCAAGCCTTCGACAAGGACGGCGACGGTCGCCTTGACAGAGAGGAGAAAGATGCCGTCCGTCTGGTTCTTTACGGACAGAGTTTCGGAGGTGCGGCGGTGGTCAAACTGGCTCGCCAGCTTCACCGCCGCGATATCCCCGTGCTGCTGACGGTGCAAGTCGACAGCGTCGGCAGGGGTGACGCCAAAATTCCTCCCAACGTCCAGGCAGCGGCCAATCTTTATCAGGACAACGGATGGTTTATCGAAGGCGAAAAACCCATCGTCGCCGAAGATCCTGATCGCACCCGAATCCTGGGCAATTTCCGCTTCGACTACAAGGACCGGGACATCGATCTCTCCGGCGTCCCCTGGCACAAACTCATCTTCCGCAAAGCCCACGCCAAAATGAACCTCGACCCCGAGGTATGGAATAAGGTGGAAGAATTGATTCTCGATGCGTGTCAGGCGGGTCTATCCGAGCCGTCCCGGGACCAGGGCGACAAGCGATAGCCAATTACTGTTTAAGTAGAAGTTCCATTACTGGCTGCGCGCCAGTTCCAATCGCTGCCTTGCGGCGGTGTCGGGGGAGCGACTATCTTGGAGGTGTTGGGCTTCTTGTCAGCATCCAAAACAGGGGCAGAACCATGAGACGCTGGTCGCTTTCCGTTATTGTCTTTCTCCTCTTCTCCGCCACTTCAACGGCGCAGCAGCAAGAGAACTTCGATTACTGGCAGCACAACAAGGCCCTGATCACCCGCGGTGTACAGGCTTTTATGATGTGCAACGGTCTCTTTACCTCTCAGCGGACGCTGGAGCAGGTGTTCTCGCAGGAACTGGCGTACATCAGCGGACGGCTGGGTGAAGTCGAGACCGAGGACTATCTCATCGATTCGCAAAGACGGGCCGTGGCGGTGGGGCTTGGCGACAGCCTTCCCGCCATGCGGGCCGCCTATCGCGAAGGGCTGGGGTGCATCGTCTTGGCACCCGATCAGACCTTGGACGACATCGACTCCTTGCCCGTGCTGAAGACGCCTCCTGCGCCCGGTGACCCCGCTGAGATCGAATGGCCGGACGGCGATTTGATCCCCGAAGAGGCTTGGCCTGAGCAGGTCGACCAAGGAGCTCTAGATAGCGCCGCCGAGTGGGCCTTTGACCGCGAGACCCACGGGACCCTGGAACAGGTGACTCTCAGCCTCATCGTGGTTCACCGCGGACGCATCCTGCTGGAACGTTATGCCCCCGGCGTCGACTACCTCACCAAAACCCGCACCTGGTCGACCGCCAAGAGCATCGCCGTGACGCTGATCGGAATCCTGGTCGACCAGGGAAAGCTGTCGCTGGACGAGCCGCTTGACATCGAGTGGCTGCCCCGCGCCCGCTCCCCTGAGTCCGACCCCCGCAAGAAGATCACCCTGCGCCATGTCCTGAACATGTCGAGCGGACTCTATCCCGTCGACAACGGATTGGAATACGCCACCGGATCGGGATTGGCCTATTGGGCCGGAGCCAGTTCCGCCCGCGGCGCCCGCAACCGCGGACTGATACGGGAACCGGGCACCTACTGGGACTACGAGAACTACGACACTCTGTTGGCCGTCTACGCCATGAAACAGGTCATCGGCGATGATCAGGTCTACCTGGAGTTTCCCCGCGCGGCCCTGCTGGACAGGATCGGAATGCGCAACACCGTCCCGGGAGTGGACCGCTTCGGCGACTTCATCCTCAGCAGCCAGGTCTATACCACTGCCCGCGATCTGGCCCGCTTCGGACTGCTTTACCTCAACGGCGGCACCTGGAACGGTGAAAGGCTCATTTCGCGGGATTGGATTGAGTTCGTACGCACACCGGCGCCCGCCACCCGGGAGCGCGGGAATTTCTACGGAGGCCAGTGGTGGCTGGTGCCGGACGACCGCAGCGACGTCCCCAGGACGGCCTACTCCACCGCCGGAAACCGCGGCCAATACGTCATCGTCGTGCCTTCCCACGAGGTCGTCATCGTGCGCCGCGGCCTCGACTTCGGACGCCAGGGCTTCAACCGCTGGGACCTGACACGAGAGGTCCTCAAAGCCTTCGCCCAAGCCGAAGACACCTCGGGCAGCCGCTGAGAGCGGGGCACATCACCCACGGGCGAAGGTGCGGGAGCCTGAGGATTGAAAGGCCGAGGACTGCAAACGGCGGATCTGGATCTCGATCTCGCTGTCGCTGATGAGGATGCGGTTGTAGGAGTTGGATTGGCCGCGCAGGCGCTTGGAGGTAGCCGTCCCCGCATGGGCCACGACGGTGGGATGGTCATGGTGAGGCAGGTGCTGGTGCAGGCGGGAACTCTCGGCGCGGTGGGCATGGCCGCCCAGAATCAGGTCGACCCGCTGCTCGCGAAAGACCTCCAGCGCCATCAGGCTGCGCCCCACTGCGCCGGGCGGATCGTGCTCGGCGCTGACCACGAACTGGTGATGGGTGACCACCACCCGGCACACCTCCCGGGGCTGGCGGGCCAGGAAACGGGCCACCGCCTCGATTTGGCTTCGCGAGACCCGTCCGCCCTTGAAGGTCAAGGAGCGGGCCGAATTGATCCCCACAACGGCAGCCTTCCCAACCCGGCAGGCAGGTTGCAGGTCTTCGCTGATGTATCGCCGGTAGCGCCTGAGAGGACGCAGAAATCGGCGGATGGGGTTGTGGAGGGAGATGTCGTGATTGCCCGGCACCACCAGGACATCGGCCGGAACGGCCTGCAAGAAAGCGGCGGCGGCTTGGAATTGGGCCCGGCGGGCGCGTTGGGTGAGATCTCCGCTGACGATGACAAGGTCGGGAGGCTGGGAAGACAGATCTTCTAGCAGGGCCTCGATGGCTTCGGGGTCTTCGGCCCCGAAGTGAAGGTCTGAAATGTGGGCCAGCGTCGTCATGCTTCTCCGCGGCTATTTTACCCTGTCTTCAGGCAGCAGGACCGCCAGGGCTCCGGCCAGGGAGCGGTAATGGAGAGGGGAGTTGAGCTTGTAGACCTCGCCGTCGAGGGAGACCATGAGGCGCTTGCGCCGGGTGGTGACCTTGACCTGGTCGACCTGGCGGGACTGAAAGTCGCGGTCTTGAATCAGTCGGTTGAAGAGAGTCCGCAAGGCCAGCCGAAAGACCGAGCGGCGCGTGCGGCAGCGGGCCAAGTAGAGAGTCAGCCGCCCTTGATCGAGGGCGCGGCGTCTTCCGAAATGCATCAGCGACAGGTCGTAGAGGTTGTTGCCCACGAACACAAAGGGCGTGCGGCTGGTGACGGTGAAGTCGCCCGCGGCGATTCGCACCTTGCGCAGGCGGAAGCGCACCAGCACCCGCAGGAAGGCCAGCGAGGTGGCGAACAGCTTTCCTGCCCTGCGCGCCTTGCGTTCCCGCTCGCGGATGCTCACCAGCAGCGGGTAGAGCCCGATAGACGAGTTGTTGAGAAAGCGCCGGCCGTTGACTTCTCCCATATCGATCCGCTGGACTCGCCCCTGCAGCAGGGAAGCCACCGCTTTCTTCCAGTCCAGCGGTAGTCCGAGATCGCGGGCGAAGTGATTGAAGGTGCCCAGCGGGATGATTCCCAAGGGCAGATTGCTGCGGCTGACCTGGGCGGCTACGGCGCTGACGGTGCCGTCGCCGCCGCCGGCGAAGACGGCGTCCAAGCCTTCCTCCTCGGCCTTGGCGATCCAGTCCGAAAGCCTGTCGCTGTCGAAGCGCCGCACCTCCGCCCGCACCCCGTGGCTCATGAAGGTTTCAAGCAGGCTGCGGCGGCGGTCGAAGTGGGTTCGCCCCGAGAGAGGATTCCAGATGATCAGCACCTTTTCCACCCGCACATGGTATCGAATCCCCTCCCTTTGAAGAGGTGCCCCCAACCCTTTTGCCGCCCGGCAGGTCTTATGCGGCGTCCGGACCGATAAAGGAAACGAACCAACGATTTTTGAATGAGGATGAGAGAGTCATGAAGAGAAATGCAGCAATCGTAAGTGCTTTGATGGTGGCCCTGGCGCTGGTTGTACCGGCCTTGGCCCAAGTGGAATCGCGCGACTTTCAGGTCAGCTCGCAAGACACGCTGAGATTGGAAGTCGAGCGCGGAGACGTAATCATCAACGCCGGGGCCGGCAGCCGCCTGGCCGTCCGCGCCCACGGTTTGAGGGACGTTGAAGCCCTTCAGACTTCTCAGCGTGGCGGCGAAGTGATGATTGAATACCGTCCTTCAAAACTCCGCTCCCGCGGGGGACGCTGGTGGGGAGACGGAGGAGGAGAGCGGTTCGAAATCGATCTCCCCGATACCATGAATATCGATCTCTCCACGGCCGGAGGCGACGTCACCATCAACGGCAACATCATGGGCCGGGTGACTGGACGCACGGCCGGAGGCGACATCGACGTGGGCGACATCGGCGGCGTGGCCGAATTGAAGACGGCCGGAGGCGACATCAAGGCCGGCAACGTCCAGTCCGAGGCCGAACTGAAGACCTCGGGCGGCGACATCGAAGTCCGCAACGTGGGCGGACGCCTGGTAGCCAAGACCTCGGGCGGATCGGTCGAAGTCGGGAACGTAGGCGGCGACGCCGAACTGTCCACGGCCGGCGGAGACGTGCGTGCCGAAGTCGTCTCGGGCAGCGTCGAGATGAAGACGGCCGGAGGCGACGTCGAACTGGGAGCCGGATACGGTCATGTGGTGGCCAAGACCGCAGGAGGCGACGTGGATCTGCGCCAGGTCACCGGTTCGGTTGAAGCCAAGACGGCGGGCGGCACCGTCCGCGTGGAACTCACCCCCGAAGGCACGCAGCGCAGCCAACTCAGCACCGCCGGCGGCGACATCGAACTCTACCTGTCGGGCGGCAACGGCGTGACCATCGAAGCCGAAATCAAGGACGCCAACGAAGGCGGCGGATGGTTCAGCCGCAACCGCCGGGGCGGGCAGCGCTACGACATCCAGTCCGATTTCGAAGCCGCCAGCTACGAATACGACGAGGACTCGGGATACGTCCACGCCGTCTACCACGTCAACGGTGGAGGCACCCTGGTGCGCCTCGACACGGCGGCCGGAAACATCCTGATCCGCCGCGGCCGCCAGTAGGCGGAAGCAGGCTCAAGTCCCTAGCGGGAGAGAGTTTGGCGAGACGGTTCCCACCCCTATGACCGTCTCGCCAAACTCGTCCTCAACCTAATTCCCCAAATCGACGATGACGGGCGCCGTGAGTTGGTGGGGTCCCCACTCGATGCGCAGAGACATCTTGCCGGGATCGCTCTGGTCGTAGGAAAAAGAGACGGTCAGTTCTTCCTTCTCGATCCCGCTCACCGACTTGGTCATGGGAATCCGCTGGGCGGGAGCGGCCTGAGGCGTCTGGGAAGCGTCCAGGCGTTCAGCTCGCACCCTGGCGGGATCGAAGAGGAGGAGATGCCACTCATCATCTTGGTTTCGCGAGATCCCTAAGTAGTAGAGACCGGGACCCACTTCTAGGCCGTTCATCTTGAGCGGGACATTGGTGTCCAGGCTGGCCCAGAAGTTCTTTCCAAAACGAATCTGCTTGCCTTCGGTCACGGCGTCGAAGTTCTCGGAGTCTTCATAGTCCTGCCGCCATTCCGGGCGTCCGTAGGCGATCTCGACTTCGCCCAGGAAGCGCTGATTGGCGGTGTCGAAGAAGACCACGCGGGTGGAGGCCCGCTCCAGGTCGGGCGATCCTCCGAAGGCCCTGACGGCGCTTTCCTGTTGGCTCTGCGCCGCTACTGGAAGGGTCAGGATGGAAGCGAGCAAGATCAGAGAAGAAATCTTCATGTCCTCATTTTAACGGATCGGCGCCCGCTCAGCTTGCGAGGCCATGGCCTGGTGGAGCAGACGGGCGGCGGTGATGGAAGTGAGGTCGTTGAGGTCGCGGGAGGGATTGACCTCTACCAGGTCCATGCCGGCCAGCCTCCAGGGAAAGCGGCCCAGCCAGTCGAGCATTTGGCGGCTATTGAGGCCGCCGGGTACGGGATGCGAGACTCCTGGAGCGAAGGCCGGATCGAGGGCATCGATGTCAAGGGTCAGGTAAACCAGCGCGTCCTCGGGGATCCACTGGGGGTAGGGCAAGGAAGTGCTCGACTCCGCGCCGCTCGCTCCAGCCTCGATGATCTTGAGGCGGTCGCCCCAGTCCTCGGCCTGGCGGCGCTGCAGGCTGTCGAAGGCCCGCACGCCGATCTGAGTCAGCGAGGCCACGTGGTCCTGCTCCAGCAGGCGCGAAGCGGTGCAGGCGTGGCTGTCGCGATCTCCACCGAACTCGGGATAGAGGTCGGGATGGGCGTCGACTTGAATCACGTGCACGGGACGCTTCAGTTCCGCCAGCGCCTCGCCCAGAGGGATGGTGACGGCATGGTCGCCGCCCACGAAAAAGGGCACCGCCCCGCGCGCCCACAAGGAGGCCGCGCCGCCGCGGTAAAACTGCCGGGTCTCCTTCCAGTCGGAGCGGGCCGGCCAGTCGCTCAGGTCGAGGACGCGCCCGGCCAGATCGACGCCGCTCTCGCTGCTGGAATTGAAACAGCGTCCGTCGTAGGCCTCGCGCAGGCGCCGGGGCGCCGCGGCGGCTCCCCTGGCGAAAGAGGAACGCGAATCTTCGGGAAGGCCCACGAATACCAGGTCGCCTTCCCTGGGCTGGCGGTGTTTGGGTTGGAAACAGCCGGCGAAAGGAATCACGCTGACGAATCCTCCTCCAGCTCTTCCAGCAGATCGACGGCCCGGCGCAAATGAGGAATGACGATGGATCCGCCCACGATCAGGGCCACCGAAAAGGTCTCGAAGAACTCTTCCCGGCTGACGCCTTCCCGCTTGCACTGGATCAGGTGATAGGCGATGCAGTCGTCGCAGCGCAACACCATCGAGGCCGACAGGCCCAACAGCTCCTTGGTCTTGGCCGGCAGTGCGCCTGGCTGGTAGGTCTGGGCGTCCAGCGCGAAGAAGCGCTTGACGACCTTGTTGTCCGCTTGCAGGATCTTCTCGTTCATTCGCTGGCGGAATTGCTGAAAGTCCTCAAGTTTTCGACTCATCTGACGGCGTCCTTTCCGGTTATCCCCTGCGGGGTTTGGGCGGCTCATTATAGCCTTCGCGGAAGGCAGCAGCAGGGCGGCAGGGCTCTGAAACGTCCAGCATGATCCGATACAATCTGGGAACGCGAAGCGCCCGCGGGGCGTTAAAGATTGAGAAGGGCCGGGATTGGGGAACGGCCGCTCGTCCAGCACGGGGCCGCTTCCCACGGTCTGGGAGGACGCAATGTCCCGGCCTTCGGAGAGTAGGGAGTTCAAGAAGTGTTCCGAGGAGGACTGATGAGCCGCCGCACGGCTGTCGCGGCTCTAGCCGCCGCCGTGCTGTGGACGTCCGGTTGCGGCCAGAGCGATGTGCGGGCGCCTAAGCGCTACCGCGCCGAATCCTTCGTGAAAGCCGCCGAGATCCGGGGAGGCGCTTTCTCGCCTGACGGCCGGCAGGTGCTGTTTGCCGCCCACAATCCTCAGGGCGTTTTCAACGCCTACCTCGTCGACGTCGATGGGGGAGAGCCCGAAGCGCTGACCGACTCCCGGCAAGAACACTACCCCCACGCCTTTTTTCCTCATGACCGGCGCCTGTTGTTGGGTCGGGTCGCCGAAGAGGGTAAGGCCTGGCACCTCTTTCTGCTCACGCCCCAGGGCGATGAGCGCGACCTGACTCCAGACGCACTGACCTCGGTGGAATTCCGGGGATTCAGCCGCGACCTGAAGAGCTTCCACTACCTCGCCAATCCGCGCGACGACAAAGAATTCGATCTCTTCGAGATGGACGTCGAGACCCTGGCGAGCCGGACGCTCTTCCGCAACGAGGGAGGGTACGTGGTGGGACCGGTTTCCGACGACCGGCGCTATGTGGCCCTCCACAAGCTGCATTCCATTTATGAGTCCGACCTCTACGTGTGGGACCGTCACGAAAAGGTCCTCAAGCATCTCAGCGCCTCGCTGGGCGAGGTCTACCTCAAACCGGTCGCCTTCGGGGTGGCCAACCATGACCTCTACTACTTGAGCGATGAGGGCGGCGAATTCAACTACTTGATGCGCCTCGATCTTGACAGCGGACGCGGAGGCAAGGTGGAAGAGGCCCGCTGGGACATCCTCTTCGCCGAGTTTTCACGCACCGGACGCTACCGCCTGGTGGGCGTCAACGACCCCTCGGGAACCCGCATCCGCGTCTACAACACGGCCTCCGGCGAGCGCATCCCCATCGAGGGAATGCCGCGCGGACAGGTCATGCACTTGCAGATGTCGGCCGACGAAGAGCGGTTGGCGCTGCTCATCAACAGCTCCCGTTCCGCCTCCAACCTCTTCGTCTACGACTTCCAGGAGGGCCAACTGCGCCAGTTGACCCGCGCCTTGCCTGAGTCGATGGATCCGCAGGACCTGGTGGAGCCCGAGATCGTCAGCTTCGCCTCCTATGACGGGCTGGCCGTACCCGGTCTCTTCTACCGTCCCAAGGGGGTTGATGCGGAGAGCAAGGCGCCGGGACTGATCTTCGTCCACGGCGGGCCCGGGGGACAGTTCAGAGTCCGCTACTCGCCCCTGGTGCAATACCTGGTCAACCAGGGATATGCCGTGCTCCAGGTCAACAACCGCGGAAGTACCGGCTACGGTAAGACTTTCGCCAGCCTGGACGACCGACGCCACGGAAAAGAAGACCTCAAAGACTGCCTGGCGGGCAAGAAGTTCCTGATCGAGTCCGGCTTGGTGCAGCCCGACCGCATCGGCATCATCGGAGGCAGCTACGGAGGCTTCCTGGTGCTTTCGGCCCTGGCCTTCCATCCGGGCGAATTCCGTGTGGGCGTCGACCTTTTCGGCGTCGTCAACTGGATCAGCACCCTGCAGAGCATTCCGCCCTGGCAGGAGAGCATGCGCAAGGTCATTTACACCGAGGTGGGCGATCCCGAGCAGGACGCCGAATACCTCAAGTCGATATCGCCTCTCTACCATGCCGACAAGATCCGGAGTCCGCTGCTGGTGGTGCAGGGAGCCAAGGATCCCCGCGTCAGCGCCGAGGAGAAGCGGGAACTGGTGGACGCCGTGGAGCGCAACGGCGTGCCCGTCGAGTACCTGGTCTTCGACAACGAAGAGCACATCGTCTCCCGTCCCCAGAACCGCGTCAAGCTTTACAAGACGGTCCTCAAGTTCCTGCAGGTCCACCTCAAGAAGTAGGAGCGGAGTCAGGCGATTTCGTTGAGGACGTTCCAGACGTTGCGCTCGGAGCGGATCCACAGGCGCAGCAGGTCCATGGTGAAACGATAGCGGGTCTGGTCGCGGTCGAGGACTCGCCGCCCCCGCAGACCCTCATAGATCATGCGCAGCCGCGCCTCATCCAGCTCCTCGCCTCCCGCTTTGGGAAGCGTCTCCAGAAGCCTGCGGCAGCTCTCGGGATCGAGAAAAGCGTCGGCCGAAGGCAGCAGTGTCGCCAGCGCTGAAAGGGCCAGCTTTTCCTGCTCGCCGTATCCCGCCCACTGGTAGAGGAGCTGCGGCGGCGGGTGCTCCAGGATGCGGCTCACCACTTCTTCCAGAACGCCTTCCTGCACCCGGCGGGTGCGTCTCTCGTTGAGGACGTCGACCAGTGTTTGCCCCAGCAGTTGGGTGAAGAAGGGATGCCCTCTTCCCAGCCTCCACAGGCGGTTGACCGAGCCGGTCGGAAAGCGGGCCAGGCCTCTCAGCGGACGGCGGATAAGGGCCTGGGCGTCGTCCCGGCCCAGGAAGCTGATCTCGCGGTAGGAGGAACGTGCCAGCAACACCTGCCAGGGACTCATGGGCTCCAGCGGACGCGAGCCCGTGAAGATGAGGCCTATACGGGGAAAGCCCTCCAGCAGGCTGTTCAGGTAAGAGAAGATCTCGCCCGCCAGGATGCCTTTTTCAACCTTGTCCTCGATCAGCTCGTACTCGTCGACCAGCAGCAGCAGGCGTTCCCGCCGAATCTCCCGCAGGACGCTCTCGATCAGCCCTGTGAACTGGGTATAGTCGGCGGCCCGGCGGGAAGCCGGCAGGCTGAAGCCGGGCAGATGGCGCTTGCAATCGCGCAGGATGATTTCCGAGACCGATTCCAGGAAGCGGCGGTCGTCGGAAACCGCCAGCCCCTGCATGTCGATGAAGACCGGAACGAAACCGCTTCCCAGCCGCCCCTGCACCAGTTGGTAGAGGATGGAGGTCTTGCCCGAGCGGCGCTCGCCGCAGAGGACGATAATGCCTCCCTCGCGCTCGTTGGCCAGCCTGCGGCGGATGAAATCGAACTCCTCCTCGCGTCCGAAGAACATCTCGGGGCTGCGCACCGGGTTGCCCACGATGAAGGGGTTGGGCCGGATGGGCTGAAAACCGTCCTCGCTGCTGCCTTCCCTGGCGGCGGAAGGGGCGCGAGGGGGCGTCCACAGCGCCGAGGACGGGTCGAAGCGCGCACTGATCAGCCTTCGGCCCCATTGCAGCAGCGGCCACAGGCTGAGCAGCGCCGCCGCCGCGGCCGCCAGCGAGGGAGCAGCCGCCCACGACTCGGGGCGGAAGTCGCCCGACACGTCCACCGCCAGGAAAACCACCAGGTAGACGTTGAAAAGTCCTCCGCCCACCATGGTCCACACCAGCAGGCGGCGAAAACCCCTCCCGATCTCGGAAAAGTTCTCGCGCAAGACGGCCAGCACCAAAGCGTATGGAAAGAGCAGCAGGGTGACTTCGCTCAGTCTTTCCAGCACGTCGGGAAGGCTGAGGGATCCCCAGGCCGTGAGCAGGCGGGGCAGGGCGCCGGCAAGACAGCCGATCAGAAGCACCCAAAGGCGGTTTTTCTCTGAAGTCGTCAGGGAGGACCGGTACTTGTGCAGCAGAATGGCCACTCCCGACAGGAATCCCAGCGGATAGGCCAGAACCGGCAGCAGCCCGCCCAGCTCGTCGGGATCCAGGCGGTTGAGGACCAGCAGAAGAGCGTAGGGCAGATAGATGGCCCCGTGCAGCCACAGGCGTCCTTCCATGACTTTGCTGACGATGGGGAAGAGCAAGGTGAAATGAACGAAGAGGAAGGGGAAGAGAGCGAAGAAGCCGATCCACAGGCTGGATACCAGCGGGTTCAGCCAGGGCCGCAGAGTGGCGGCTTCGGAAGGGTTGAGGCCGCTGAAGAGGACCAGCAGAGAGGTCAGCATGAGGGCCCCGGCCAGTCCGGCTGCGTCTCGTGCCCTCCACAGCGTCCAGGCGCTGGCCGCTGCTATGGCCAGCGAGGGCCAGGCTTGCTCCAGGGTCAGTTCCCCGCCGGCCAGGAAGGCCGCCAGCACCCAGGCCGCCAAGGCCAGGATCAGTGCCATCGCGATGCGGATCAGCTTTGCGGCGTTCATGAGAGTCCGTGCAAAGATAACACCGGGCCATGGCTCGCGACGGCGCCGAGGGGCCGCAGCAAGCCATCAGCCGAGCGCCCGAAAGGTCTGGAGCCGTCCGCCTTTGGTACCCTATTAGGCGGTGCCCGCATATGCTGAAGCGATCATTCCGTGCTGCCGTGTGGAGTTGGCTGGCCGTGTTTCTTTTGCTGCCGGCAACCGCCCAGAGCCCTCCTGAGGTAGCCAAGGCGGTGCGGGAAGGCGAGCGGGCCATCTACCAGCTCGACTTCGACCGCGCTGAGGCCCTCTACCGCAAAATGATCGAAGAGCGGCCTTCCGACCCAGTGGGCTACGGCATGCTCACCACGGTCAAGCTCAACCAGTTGCTCTTCGCGGCCAAGAACCTGGCTGTCGACGACTACGCCACTCCCACGCCCTTTGCCCAGGATCCCACCTACAAAGACATCGACAGGGAACGCAGGGCCTTTCTGGAGAGCGTCCAGCAACTGGAAGAGGTGTGCGACCGGCGGCTGGCTGCCGACGCCGACGATGTCATGGCGCTCTATTTCAAGGGAGTGGGCTATGAGAACATGGCCACCGAAGCGCTGGCCGTGCGAAAGAGCACGGGGGACGCCCAGAAGTTCGGCCGGCGGGCCCGCAACCTGCATGAGCGGGTCCTGGAACTGCGTCCTCAGCTTGTGGACGCCAACATGAGCCTGGCCGTGCACGAGTTCGCCGCCGCCACCCTGCCCTGGCGCATCAAATGGCTGGCCTTCCTGCTGGGCATTCGGGGCAACAAAGAGCGCGCCATCGAGCGGCTGGAGTTGGTTTCCAGCCAGGGCCTCTACCGGGCCCGCGACGCTCAGGTCCTGCTGGCCCTCCTGCAGGCCTGGAAGGGAGATCCGCAAGTCGCCGTCCGCCTCTTCCGCGATCTGCGGCGTGACTTTCCTCAGAACTTTCTTTCCGACATCAATCTGGCCGCCATTCACCAACTCCTTCTCGATGATCCCAAGAGCGCCCTCGAAATCTACCGGGACCTGCTCAGTAAGCTGGAGATCAAGGCTCCCGGCATCAAGGCGGCCGAGGTCCACTACCGCATCGGCAAGACCTATCTCGAACTGGGCGAGTTCAGCATGGCGATGGAGGCTTTCCAGCAGGCCGTGCAGGAACCTCACACGGAAGAAGAGACCTACCCGCTGGCCTTCTTCCACATGGCGCGCATCCACGACCGCCGCGGCGAAACCCAGCAGGCCGAAGAGAAATACCGCCGTGTGCTGCGCTACCAGGGTCCCGACGACCTGTTGCGCGATGAACTCAAAGAAGCCCGCAAGAAAACCCGTTAGCCGGGCAGGACGTAGACGGTGAAGCCGGGAGCCCGCAGTTGGCGGATAGGAGGATAGCGTTGCAGGCAACGTTCGACTTGTCTTTCCGTCTCGCTGTCGAGATAAGGCGAACGGATGAGCAGGACGCGGCCGGCCAAGTCCTCGCCCTCCAGCAGTTCCTCCAGCGCAATGTGGCGGGAGTTCACCTGCGGATAGCGGAAGGCCAGCACGCGGTAGATGCCGGGTGCGGCGATGCGGTCGCCCGTTTGCACTTGTTGCCGCAGCAATGCGGCCAAGGCGATCCAGTCGGCCTCCTGCTTGCGCTGGGAGAGGATGACGGTGCCGGCTCCCAACGCGGCGATCAGCAGGGGAACCAGCAGAGAGCGCCGCAAACGCCGTGACAGGCTCCACCCCAGC
Organism: Acidobacteriota bacterium; assembly: GCA_035471785.1. Taxonomy (NCBI): domain Bacteria; kingdom Pseudomonadati; phylum Acidobacteriota; species Acidobacteriota bacterium. The sequence continues at coordinate 10,283 of DATIPQ010000015.1, read as the reverse complement.
GCCGCCGCCAGCAGTCCGGCGGGGGCCAGGAAGAGGGCCTGGCGGGCGGCGAAGAAATAGCCCCGCCAGGCGTCCAGAAAGAGCACCGCGGCGAGTCCGCCCGCCAGCCACAGCCCCAACAATGAGAGGGCCCGGCGGGCGCCTCTTCGGTAGAGCTTGCAGAACCCCCAGACTCCCAATGCCATGAGAAGCAGGCTGAGGGGCCAACTTCCCCCGCTCGATTCCTGGATGAGGCGTTTGAAAAAATCCAGGGACAAGATTTCTTCTCGAAAGCGGTCTCGGGTCCTGGAGTAGGTCCAGAACAGCCAGGGCGAAAAGAGCAGCAAGGCCGTGGCTTGGCTGATCCAGGCGGCGCGGGCGGCGGTCTTGCCCTCAAATCGCGGCCGCAGCCACAGAAAGCCGGCCCAGCCTGCTTGCAATGCCGTCACAACCGCTCCCTGGTAACTGGTGTAGAGAGCCGCCGCCAAGGCCCCGGCATAAGCAGCCCAGGCGAGTCTGCCCTCCCCGGCCGCCGAGTGCAGGCGAAGGGCGCGCAGCAGCAGCCAGAAAGAGGTCACGGTCAACAGGAAGAAGAGCGAGTAAGGACGCCCTTCGCCCGAGTAGAAGACGTGGAGGGGAAAGAAGGCCAGAAGGAACAGCGCGGCTGCAGGAAAGTGGCTGCGCCAGTCCTGGGAACTGGTGCCGCTGTCGCCGGCGGGGATGATTCGGCCGATTTCACGGGCCAGCAGGAAGATCGCCGCCAGGGACAGAAGACCGCACAGGGTGGCGTGCAGGCGGGCTCCCGCCTCGCTGGGGCCCAGCATCCGCAGGAAGAGGCGCTGCAGGATGAAGTCGAGGGGCGCGGGCGCTGTTTCGGTCCTCAGGTCTTGCAGAGCCTCCTCCAGCGACGGGTGGTCGAATCGCTGTATCTGAATGATCTCGTCCAGCCAGAGTTGGGGGTAGACCATCGTCATGAGGCGCAGGGCAGCGCCGGCCAGCAGGGCGGCCAGCAAGACTCGGCGCTGATTTGGCAGGATTTTCATAGCGGATTCATCAGTTTAGCGGTACTTGCCTGTCAAAAGAACCCCTGGGGTCTTGGCTTGCTCTTCATCCTGTCCCCTGATAACTTGTCGCGGAAGGTGAGAAAGGCTTCGGTCTCTGGGGTGGAAGCCCCGTGAATCGTGTATAATCCGGTGCCATCGTATTGCTTTTGAACGATGATAGAGCCCAGCCGCATCGAATGTCGGCGCTTCCTCGAAGAGGACAGCGCCTCCCCATTCCCCCCTTTTAAGCCGACGTTGGGGATGGATGCGAGCGGGGGCTTGGAAAATAAGGACGCGCAGGAGGAAGTGTTTTATGGGAGCCAGTTCAGTCAATGGCAAGGACCAGAAGGTCAACGGGCACGCCGTTGAAGGCCACGCATCAAAGGTCAACGGCCACGCCGTCAACGGGCACGCCGCCGCCCAAAGCTTAGGGGAGATGGCGGAAGGCGAAGGCGGCAAGCTGATCGTCATTACCGCACCGCTGACCGAGGCCATCGATCACGCCGGCTATTTTATCCAGATGGCCATGGCCTCGCTTCCGATTTGGATGGAGTGGGTTCTCGACAAGAAGTACCCCACCTGGCGGAAGGTGGAACACAACAAGGACGGCTCGGCACTCTACATGCCGGCCGGCGTGCGCCTGCTGGAAAAGGCTTTGGAGCGCGACTTCGATTCCGACGACGTGGTGGCCTGCTATCCCGACGATCTGGACAAGTTCGTCGGACCACGCACTCGAGTGGTGGCAGTGTCGACCCACAATCCCTTGGGAGTGACCTTCGCTGCCGGAGTCTATACCTCCATCTTCGGGTCTTCCAAGATGCCGGTCAATTCCTTCTACGCGCGCAAAATGTTCGAGCAGATCAAGTCCAATCCCCACCGCGGCAGCTTCAAGGTGATCGTGGGCGGTTCGGGCGGATGGCAGATCAAGAAGACCGACACCTACGAGGAACTGTCGGTGGACTGCGTGGTGGAGGGGCGCAGCGAGTCGGAAGAGACCCTGGCTCTTTTCCACAAGGCCATCGCCGGCCAGGAACTGCCCCGCGAGATCGACGTCTCCCACCCCAAGGTGCGCGACGAGATCATGGTTCCCGACAAGCGCACCACCTTTGGCGTCGTGGAGATGACGACCGGTTGCGGCCGGCGCTGCAATTTTTGCGTCCCCGACCTCAATCCGCAGATCGACGTCCCCAAGGACGCCATCCTCAAGATGGTGGAAGCCAACGTCCAGAACGGCAACAAGCAGATTTCGCTGGCCACCGAGGACATGTTCATCTGGGGACAGGTCAAGACCGGGACGCCCTTCTTTTTCCCCAACCGGGAAGCCTTGATCGACCTCTTCACCGAGGTAGTGGAAACTCCGGGGGTGGAACAGCATGCCCTCAGTCACAGCACCATCGCCCCCGCCGTGGTCGATCCCGTCCTCATCAAGCGGCTGTCCGACATCCTGCTGGACAAGTCGCCCATCACCATTCCCCGCGTCAGTTCCCATCCCGAGGGCCGGGCGCTGGTGTCCCTCATCGGACTGGAAACCGGCTCCGTGCGCATGGCCAAGAAGCTGATGCCGGGCAAGGCCGTACCCTTCAAGATCGACTATTGGCCCAGCGTGGTGCTGGAAGGGCTGCGCGTCCTCAACGAGAACAACTGGTTTCCCATGTTCACCCTGATGGTGGGCAACCCGGGTGAAACCGACGAGGACGTCAAAGCCACTCTCGACCTGGTCTACGAGATGGAACGTCGGGATCTTTTCGCCTTCCTGGTGCCTTCCATCTTCACGCCCCTGCACGACACCCGCATGGAGCAGGAGCGCGGCGTCACCCATACCCAGAACCTGTCGCCCCTGCAGTGGCAGCTCATCATGAAGTGCTGGAAGAACAACCTGCGTCCTGGACAGTACAGTTGGTGGGGACCCATGGCTTGGCGGCTGGGCGCCCTGGGCATGTGGGCTTACAAGCTGCGCAGATCCAACGGACGCAATTTCACCTGGCCGCTCTTCATGTTCGCCAGCGCGCTGCCCGAGAAAATGATGGAGAAGATGGGCAAGATCTACGTCGGCAAGCCGCTTGAAACGCTCAACCGCAAGGAACTTTTGAGCACCCTGCGCAAGAACTACTGGAAGTACCTGCGTCCCGATACCGGCGACATGCCCGATGGATGGGCCCCCGAAGCCCCCTTCCCCGGCTCTGAAGGCAGCGGAGAGCAACCGACCGCGCAGTAAATCCTGGACTCAATAGGCGTAATCGTCGGGAGTGGCATTGGCCTGGTAGGCCAGGTAGACGGCGGCCCCCGCCGGAATGGCGATCAACAGAACCCTCAGCACCGCCTTGGCGAAGGGCCCCAGATTGCGCAGCGGACCGGCTTCCGCCAGCCACAAGGCCGAGGGCGAGAGCCAAAGCAGCAGTACTGTGTAAAGGGGCAGGCTGGCGTAGAAGTATCCGGAAACCCAAAGTCCCGCCAGCAGGTTGGCCACCACGCCCGACGAACCCCGGTTCATCTTGAGTTCGGGGAAGAGCAGAGCCAGGGCCGCCAAGACTCCAAGACCGGCCGCCAGCGCACCCGTCAACTGTCCCAGGGACGCGGTGTGCGAGACGACCAGGCCAAAACTGGTGGCGGTGGCCAGCACCGTCAAAGCCAGGGGGACGGACACTCCCGCAACGCGGGCCGCCAATTGGTCGATCTCAGTCCACAAGACCAGCAGCCCCAGGGAGAATCCCACCACGGCCAGCACGATCTGCAGGCCTTGCATGCTGTTGAGGAAGATGGGCTTGCCGATCAGCCAGACGGTGCCCACGGCCAGAATCAGCCGCAGCCCCCAATGAGCCCAGGAAGGAAGCTTGGGTCCGCCTTCGACCAATCCCAGCAGTGCCGCGGCCAGAGCCAGGTAGGCCAGCCAGCGCGTACTGTCGATGGGCGGAAAGGAGGGCCAATCCAGGATGATCCAATGGCCCACGGCAAAGGCCAGTCCCAAGCCCAGGGCGGCTCCCCTCCTCAAGCCGGCTTGCCGGTCGTCGGCCAAGGCCCGGAAGACCAGCACGCAGGCGGCGGTGACGGCGATGGGCACAACGATGGCGAGAATGATGTGCTGCAGCATTTCAGATCCCACCTAACGATAGCAAAGTCTCCGCCCGGAGACGCAGGCCGACGTCAAAGACGCCTGGAGGCCTGGCTCCGGGCGAAGTCTCGTTCGATATGGCTTCAAGTATGAGGTTGGGGTCGGATCACTCGGCCGCCACGCCTTCGAGATTGAAGGCGATGGTGACGGTTTCTCCGGCCACCTCGTCTTTGCCCCAGTCGACGTCGAAATCGAAGCGGTTGACGTCGAATCGGGTCATGAATCCGATGCGCTTCTGTTGGATTTCCGAGGTTCCGGTGTGCTGCACGGTGGTGGTGATCTGCTTGGTGATGCCGCGGATGGTCAGATCGCCGCTCACCTGGTAGGTGTCTTCTCCCGTCTTCTCCACCGAGGTGCTCTTGAAGGTGATTTCGGGGAACTGGGCGGCGTTGAGAAAGTCGGGGCTCTTGATGTGGCCGTTGAGGCGGTCGTTGTTGGTGCTCACCGAGTCGGCCCGTACCGTCACCTCGATAGAGCTGTTGGAAGGGTTTTCGGGATCGTAGTTGAGAGTGCCCGAGACGGCATCGAAACGGCCCACGAAAATGCCGGCGCTCATGTGCTTGACATGAAAGTGAACCGTGGAATGGGTGTCGTCGATCTTGTAGGTTTCAGCCTGCACAAAGGTCAGGCCCAAAGTCATTATCAGAAAGGTCAGCAAAAACATGGCAATGCGGTTTCGCATAGGAACTTTTCTCCGTAGTTGGTTGCAAGTCAGTCGTGGCCCGTCGGCATTCACGTTCGCCGCAGAATGCTTGACGTGACATCTATTAGACGTGAACAAGTGGCGCGCGGTTTCGTCCTGACTGACTCGGGGGAGAGTTTTACACCATTTTTACGTCTTGCCGCCTTGCCATCCCTGGGTCGCCGTCATTCGCAGCGCAGGGTTTCCAGGGGATCGCTGCGGGCAGCCCGGCGGGCCGGCAGAAAGCAGGCCAGCAAGGCCGCCGCCATCAGAATCAGGGGGACGCTGACGAAGGTGACGGGATCAAGCGCCGAGACCTGAAAGAGCATGCCGGAGATAAAGCGCCCCGCCAGCCAGGCGCCCACGATGCCCAACACGACGCCGGCAGCCGTCAGACCCAGTCCTTGGCCCACCACCGACCGCATGAGGTCGCCGGGACGGGCTCCCAAGGCCATTCGGACGCCCATTTCGCGGCGGCGCAGGGCCACGCTCTGAGAAAGAACGCCGAAGATCCCCACCACGGCCAGCAGCAGGGCCGTGACGGCGAAAATCGACAGCAGCAGGGCGTTGAAGCGGGGTTGGGCGAGGGAACTCCAGATCAGGTCCTCCAGCAAGGTGATTTCGAAGACGGGCAACTGGGGATCGATGTCGTGAACGATGGCCTTGAGCGCCGAAGCGACCTGCTGGGGATCGGCCGAAGTGCGGATCAGGATGGAGCCGCCCGCCAGGGGGATTTGCGAGAGGGGCAGATACATGGCGATGCGGCCTTGCCGATCAAGTCCGTTGAAACGGACGTCGGCGGCAATACCTACCACTTCGCGCGCCATACCCCACATCACGACGCGCTGCCCCAGCGGGTCCTCATCGGCAAAGAGGCGGCGGGCCATCGATTCGTTGAGGATCATGACGGGCTTTCCGTCGCTGCGGTCCTCTTCGCTGAAGGCGCGTCCGCGTTTGATCTGGATGCCGGCGGTTCTGAAGTAGTTGGGCGAAACCGGCCGGACGGTAGCCTCGGTTTGCTCGCTGGCAGGCGGCGCCGGACGGCCATCCACCTGGAAGCGCGTCGTCCATCCGCCCGCCATCGGATGATTGACCCCGAAGGCGAAGGACTCGGCTTCGGGCAGTCGCTCAAGGCCTTCCAGCAGGCGGGCGTAGAACTGGTGCACTTCGGTCCAATTGGGGAAGCTGGCGCGGTCCTGAGGGTAGCGGGCGGCGGGAAGCTGGATGTCGGCCTTGAGAAGGCGCTCGGCTTGAAAGCCGGGATCGACGTCCTGCAACTGCAGGAAGGAGCGCAGCAGGAGTCCGGCGCTGGTGACCAGCATCAGCGCCAGGGCCACCTCTCCCACCACCAGCACGCGGCGCAGGCGAGGCGACGAGGAGCTTCCGGCATCGCTGCGTCCGCCTTGGCGCAAAGCTGAAGCCGCATGGCGGCGGGTGCTCTGCAGGGCAGGGGCCAGGCCGAAGAGCAGGCCCGTCAGGGCGCTGATGAGCAGGGTGAATCCCAGCACCCAGGGATCGACAGTGGTGTGCTGCAGGCGCGGGATGCCGGAGGGAGCGAGTTGCAGCAGCAGGCGGATGCCCACCCAGGCCAATCCCAGTCCCAGCAGGGCCGCGGCGCCTGCCAGCACCAGGCTTTCGGTGAGGAATTGGCGGGCCAGGCGCAGGCGTCCCGCCCCCAGTGCTCGGCGGATCCCAACCTCGCGTCCGCGCGCCGCAGCCCGCGTCAGCATCAGGTTGGCCACGTTGGCGCAGGCGATCAGCAGCACCACGCCCACGGCCGCCATCAGCACCCACAAGGTCAGGCTGTAGTCGCCCACCACTTCTTGACGCAGGGGCGAGAGGAAGGCCCCGCGTCCGGCGTTGTCGTCGGGAAACTCCTCTTCGAGCTGGGCGGCGATGGAGGCGATCTCCTCATTGGCCTGCTTCAGTTCGACCCCGGGCGCCAGGCGGGCCAGCGCCAGGATGCTGTGGTTGCCCCGCGGGGCCGAGCGGGGCGCGACCTGCAAGGGGATCCAGATCTGAACCTGATCGCTGGGAAAGACGGTGTCCTCGGGAAGCACCCCGACCACCTGGTAGTCCACCCCGTTCAAGGTGACGCTTCGCCCCACGGCATCCTCCATGGAGCCGAAGCGCCGCTGGGCGAAACTGCGGCGCAAAAGGGCCGCCAAGGGACCGTTGGGTTCGCCTTCCCGAGCCTCGAACTCGCGTCCCCTCATTGGAGGGAAACCGGTTTCCACCAGCGATCCGGTGGTGACCTCGCCCACCAGCACCCGCTCCGGGTCCTCCAGCCCCGTCAGAGTGAACTGACGCGAGCGGAAGGCCATCAGGTGGGCGATGGAAGAGGAGCGCTCGCGGAAATCGAAGAGGTCGGGAACCGAAATGGCCTCTTTGCTGGTTTGATTGTGGCGGTCGAACTGCCAGAGGACAGCCAGGCTCTCGGAGTTCTTGTGAGGCAGCGGGGCCAGCAAGACGGCCTGGATTACGCTGAAGATGGCGCTATTGGCACCGATGCCCAGCGCCAAAGTGATCAGGCAGAGGACGGTGAAGAGGGGCCGCCGAAGCAGCGTCCGGACGGCGAAACGAATGTCTTGCAGGATGCTTTCCATGAGATTGGCTCCTTGACCTCCGGCGGGACTGACGTGGTGGACTTGCAGGACGCGCGACCGGTATCCCGAGAGGCTGCCGAAACGCTCCTGAGCGCGGCGGCGGGCGGCCGGGGTGTCGAGTCCGCTGCGACGGTACTCTTCGGTCCGCTGCTCCAGGTGGAAGCTCATCTCCTCTTCCACTTCCCAGCGCAGGCGTCCCGGACGTATGCGCGTCCACAGGCGTTTGGCGATGCGCCTAAGCAGATTCATCCTCGATCACCCGCGAAACGGCTTTCCAAAAGCGCGTCCAAATGTCTTTTTCCTGCGCCAACTGAAGACGTCCGGCTTCGGTCAGGCAGTAGAGCTTGGCCCGGCGTCCGCTTTCTGAGCGCCCCCAACGAGCATTCAGCCAGCCCCGGCGTTCCATGCGGTGCAGGGCCGGATAAAGCGAACCCTCCTCGATCTGCAGCTCCTCCCGGCTGGTGCGCTCGATTTCACGGGCGATACCGTAGCCATGCAGTTCCCTCAGCGACAGCGTCTCCAGGATCAGCATCTCCAGGGTTCCGTGCAGCAGGTCTTTGCGCGATGCCTTGCTCATAACCTAGACAGTCTAGGCTAAGGCATACCTAGACTGTCAAGGGAAAAATACAGGCGGGGAGATTCGGATTGGTCCCACGCGGGGCCGGTAAATGGTTCTTGGGAGCAGTCCCATCGGAAGTATAGACTGTCGCCCCAACTGAAGATTCGCCAGGAGTAACAACGGAAAAGCGAGACCGACATGTTCAGCTTGATCCCTAGGAGCTTCGGCTTCTTGTTGCTTCTTTCCTGGTGGACGTTCAGTCAACACGCGATAGGGGGAACGGCCTCGGGGCCCTGCCAGGGCTCCGAGGCCCGTCAATTCGACTTCTGGGTCGGCGAGTGGGACGTCCTCAACAAGTACCTGCAAGAGGACGGCAGCTACGCTGAAGTCGGTAACGCCACTGCCAGGATCTATCCCGCCCTGGACGGCTGCCTCATCATCGAGCATTGGCAGGGATGGATGCGTGGGCGTCCTCTCTACGGATTCAGCATGCGCGCCTGGGACCAGGAGGCCGGCCACTGGACCCTGGTCCTCAACTGGCCCGCCCCCGCCCGTCCCAACTTCGGAATCCTGACCGGCGTCTTCACCCATGGGCGGGGCGAGTTCTTCAGCCGCTTCAACAATGCCGACGGCCGTGAAGTTTGGCAGCGCTACAGCTTTTCCGACGCCCGCGGAGACACCTTGCGCTGGGATGCCGCCACCTCCGAAGACCGCCAGGAATGGCGCACCAACTGGATCATGGAGTTCACCCGGCGCTCGCCCATGCAGCGGGCCTTGCTCAACGGCCCTTCGCCAGAGGAAGGGCCCAATCTGTGTCCCGGCGACGAGTTCCGCAGCTTCGATTTCCTGGTGGGCGAGTGGTACGGGCGGCCGCACGACGGTGAAGAGGCGGCCGACCAGGTCGTTGAGACGTTTGCGAGCTATCCCATCGTGCGCAACTGCGCCCTGCTCGACTTCGTGGAGCGCAGTGACGGCAGCAAGCAACTGCGCATCCGCTCCTACATCGCCCACACCAACGGCTGGGTAGCCTACCTCTTCGACACCGTCCAGCGCCGCTTCCGGCGTCTGCAGGGCAAGGCCGAGGGAAAGCGCATCGAGATGGAGGGTGAAGACCTGCGCGTGGTCTGGATCGGCGACGATCCCCGCAAGCCCCTCCGCGAGGTCTACGCCCGCGAGGGCGAGGACTGGGTCTTGCAGTCGAGAGCGGTTTACACTCCCACGCCCTAGCGCCCCTGCGTCGCGGCGCTTGCAGGGGCTGCACCCTGCCTGCCCTCCCTTGCGAAGCCTCGGCCACCGGGTTGGCGAATGGCGCCCTCTCGGGGTTCTTTCGAACTTCGCAAATCGCACTTCGCCCTTGGCACGACTCTGGCTCAAACCCTTTGACATGCTGCCCGAGTCCCTGCCCGCTGCCCCTCTCTTTGTTCTGCTATAGTTCCCTCCATGTCTCATCAAGGAAAAGTGGCCGTGGTGACCGGCGGCGGAACCGGCATCGGCAAGGCCATCGCCGTAAAGCTGGGATCTCAGGGCGCCTCGGTGGCCATCTGCGGACGCCGTCAGGAACCCCTCGAGCTGGCCGTTCAGGAAATGCAGGAGCAGGGAATCAAGGCCTGGCAATCCACCTGTGACGTCTCCAAGCTGCAGGACGTGGAGCGTTTTTTCAGCCAGGTGGAGAACGAGTTGGGGCCGGTTTGGTGCCTGGTCAACAACGCCGGCTCTTCAGGCGTCACCAAGGTCTCGGCCCCCGACTTCGATCGTTGGGACACCATCATCCGGTCCAACATCGACAGCCTCTACTACGCCACTTCGCACGCTCTCAAGAGCATGCCCGACGGAGGACGCGTGATCAGCCTTTCTTCCATCCTGGGCAAGTTCGGGGTGCCGGGCTATACGGCCTATTGCACGTCCAAGCACGCCGTGGTGGGATTTACCCGCGCCGTTTCTTTGGAGCTGGCCCCGCGCAAGATCACCGTCAACGCCCTCTGTCCCGGCTGGGTCGAAACCGACATGGCCCGCGAGGGCATGGAGATCGGGGCCAGGGCCAACAAGACCGATTACGAGTCCTTCCGCAAGATGGCGCTCGACCAGGTGCCGCTGGGCGAGATGATCGTTCCCGATGAAGTGGCGGAGCTGGTGGCCTACCTGGCCTCCGCCGCCGCCCGAAACCTCACCGGCCAGTCCATCAACATCTGCGGCGGCCAGGTCATGCATTAAGCTAGATGTTGCTTGGGAGAACTGCGATTGTTTTTTCACGGCACCCTCCTCTCGGGAGGCGGGGGCGGACGCGCCATTAGGTCTCGCCATCCGG
>DATIPQ010000014.1 GCA_035471785.1 Acidobacteriota bacterium | reverse complement strand
AAGGATGCGCCTCCCAGATTGCTGCTACCGGCTCGTTGGTTCGTTGCAGGGCCGGCTGCGTTCGCGGAATTCTTGGCAGACTTTGGTGGTGGGCAGGACTTTCTGAGGGTTGCAGAGCAGCTTGGGGTCGAAGAGGTTGCGCAGGCGGCGCATAATCTCCAGGTCGTCGTCGCTGAAGATGTAGGGCATGAAGTCGCGTTTTTCCAGTCCTACGCCGTGTTCGCCGGTCAGGGTTCCGCCGGCCTCGATGGAGACTTCCACCATTTCGTGGCTGGCCTTGACCAGCTTTTCCAGTTGCTCTTCGTCGCTGCCGTCGTAAAGCAGGATGGGATGCAGGTTTCCGTCGCCGGCGTGGAAGACGTTGACCAGCGGCAGGCCGTATTTCTCGGCGATGGCGTAGATCTTCTCCAGCACCTCGCTGAGGCGGGTGCGGGGGACCACGGTGTCTTGCAGGTAGAGGTCTTTGGCGATGCGTCCCATGGCGCCGAAGGCCTTCTTGCGTCCCTGCCAAAGCTTTTCGCGCTCTTCTTCGTTGCGGGCCTCGCGGACCTGGCGGGCGCCCTTGTCTGCGAGGATGGAGCGGATGTGGCGGGCATCCTCGCTGGTTTCGGCTTCCAGTCCGTCCAGTTCCAGCAAGAGGACGGCGGCCGCGTCGCGGGGGTAGCCCGCCGCGAATATCGAGTCTTCCACCGCTTCGATGGTGAGTTGGTCGAGCATTTCCAGGGCGGCGGGAATGATGCCAGAGGCGATCACCTGGGAGACGGCGTCGCCGGCCTGTTTGAGGGAGGTGAAATCGGCCAGGAAGGTCTTGACGCTTTGAGGGATGGGCAGCAGTTTGACCCAGGCCTTGGTCATGACTCCCAGGGTGCCCTCGCTGCCGCAGAAGAGGCCCACAAGGTCGAAGCCGTTGTTGAATCCCTGGGGCGTGCCGTAGACCACGATTTCGCCCTGGGGGGTGACCGTTTCCACGGCGTTGACGTGGAGCACGGTGCTGCCGTATTTGAGGCAGTGAGGGCCGCCGGCGTTGGTGGAGATGTTGCCTCCGATGGTGCAGGAACTCTGGCTGGAGGGATCGGGGGCAAAGTAGAGTCCGTGCTCGCGGGTGGCGGCGGAGAGGTCGCTGTTGACCACTCCCGGTTCAACTAGAGCCCAGCGTTCTTCGGCATTGATTTCCAGGATGCGGTTGAGGCGCGAGGTCTCCAGCAGGATGCCTCCGGCGATGGGCACCGTTCCTCCGCTGAGGCTGGTGCCGGCTCCGCGGGGCAAGTAGGGGATTCCTTCAGCGTAGGCCAGTTTGGCGATCTCGGCGACGTGTTGGGCGGAGCGGGGAAAGAGCACGATGTCGGGAGGGCGGCGCTGAAAGGTGAGTCCGTCGCACTCGTAGACCAGCAGCTCCGAGGCCTCGGTGAAAGCGTTTTCTTTCCCCACGATCTCAACCAGGCGCTGGCGCTGCTGTGAGTTCATCGCCTCTCATGATACAAGATCGTCCTTTTAGTGACGCCTGATGATATACCGCGAGCCTCCGGGTCTAGCCGGACTCCTTTTGGGCGACCCTCTCAAGTTCTTCGACGTCAGCAAGGTCTTTGGCTCTGCCTGAGGCCCTCTTGTTTCTCAGCAATGAATCTCGGCTTGGGAAGCGTACGGGGAGTCCGTCGAGTTCGCCTGCAACTGAGTCTTCCCAGGCTTCGTCGAAGTCCAGCCCGCTGATCGAGGTGATGAGGTCAATTCGATTCGGTTGGCGGCCAAGTTGCAGGATCTTGCCCGACTGCGTGAGTTGGTCCCGCAAGCTCGGTTGGTCTCCGAAGCCGAAATCTTTGATCGCTTCCGCTACAAGGCCCGCGTTCTCTGGCGAAGGCTTGATGAGGAAGTCAATGTCAGCAGTGAATCGCGGGTAACCGTGGAAAGCCACCGCGTGGCCGCCAACGACCAAATACCTAATCTTGCGGGAGTTCAACAACTTGATAAACTCTCTCAAATCGCTGTTCAGCTTCACCTTGGGACTCCCGGTAGCGTGCGACCATGTCGAGGAGGATGTCGAGGCGTTCTTGAGGGGTCAGTGAGGCATAATAAGCGGCATCGGCTTCCTCAGCTTCCTGAAAGCTCGAAAAGACTTTTACCTCTTTTTCCATCGCCTCTCTAGTCTATTTCTTTGGGCTTGAGCCGTGCAAGAATGCCTTTCAGACCTTCAGACCCACCGAGCGCATGAGGTCGAGGGCGTTGGATTTTTTGGTGACGCCGGGGCGCAGCTTGTGGTCGAAGACCAGGGTGCCGTCTTCAAGGTGATCTTCGAAGTGGACGTTGGCCGCCTTGTCGCCCAGACTGTCGGCCACTTTGGCCAGGGCCAGGTCGTGGGTGGTGACGAGTCCGATGGCGCCATGGTCGACCAGCGCCCTGAGGACGCCCTCGGCGCCGATGGCCCGGTCGTGGGAATTGGTCCCGTGCAGCACCTCGTCCAGCAAGAAAAGCAGCGGACGCCCCTGCTGAGCCAGCTCAAAGATGCGCCGCAGACGGGTAATCTCGGCGTAAAAGCGCGATTTGCCCTCTTGCAGCGAGTCCTGCACGCGCAAGGTGGCTCCCAGCACCAGGGGCGAGATGCGCAGGCTCTTGGCCAGAACGGGAGCGCCCGCCAGGGCCAGCACGGCGTTGACGCCTACCGTACGCAGCAGGGTGGTCTTGCCCGACATGTTGGATCCGCTTACCACCATCAGCCGCAGCTCATGCCCCAGGTGGACCGAGTTGGGAACGCAGCGGCTGCTTCCCAGCAGCGGGTGGCGCAGGTCGACTCCCTCGAAATGAGGACCGGAATCGGCCTCCAGCACCTCGGGGAAGGGCGCCTGAGGGTTCTCGAAGGCGAATCCCGCCAGCGACGAGAGGGCTTCCATCTCGCCCAGCGCCTCCAGCCAGTCGGCGATGGCGGGTCCGCAGCGTCGGCGCCAGTGTTCCAGGGCCAGGCCCACTTGGGTGGTCCAGAGCAGCAGGTAGGCGAAGAAGGCGAACATCTGGTTGCGCCGCGAGTCCAGCAGATCCATCAGGAAGGCCAGCCGCTCGATGTGCTGGGAGGGCGTCTTCTCGTCGGTCATCAGCCTGCGGTGCAGGCCTTGCAGATGGTCGGACTCGAAAGCCTCCTCTTCCAGGCGATTGAGCACCTTGGAGAGCAACTCCAGGTCGCGCGAAGGCTCATCGATGCCCTCGATAGCCCCCAGCGCGCGCTTCCTCATGGCCAGTCCGAAGGCGGCTTGCAGCAGCAGCGCCAGCAGCGGCGGCCAGGGTCCCAGTTCGTAGGCGATGGACACCCCGGTCGTGAGCAGCGTGATGAGGACGAGCAGCGGAGCCAGCAGGCCCAGAAGAGGCGTCGCCGCGGGGGAGGGACGGCTAGCCCAGGCCACCAGCCGCGACGGATCGCAGCGCTCCTGGACTTCGGCTTCCAGCACGGCCAGACCTTCGCGCAAGTCCAGCCGCGGACGCATGTCCTGCACCGCCTCCTGACGGGCGCGGATCTGCTCGGGAGGGGCCGGACGGCAGAGCCAGCCGGCCAAAGTCTCCTCCCCGCTGCGCGTGCGGGCGCTGGAGAGGAGCTGGAAGACCGAACCCGGCCCCAACAGATCGAGGTCGGAGGCATAGAGATGTCCCGCGGGCATCAGGTCGAGTCCGCCCTCGTCCTTCGAGGACGGCCGTCCCCCCTCTTCCTCCGCGGGCTTGCCCGGTCCCAGGCGTTCCAGACCCCGTTGATAGAAGTCGGCGGCCCTTTCGGCCTGGGCCAATTCCTCACGCAAGCGGGCGTGAGCCACGATGAGGACGATGAGGAGGCCGGCGGGGAGGAAGATCCAGATGGGCGCGAACCACTGAGGCCCCAGAGAAATCCAAATGGCCGCAAGTATTCCGCCGCCCGCCAGCAAACGCCAGGTCGAAAAGCGCTCCTCGCGCCCCCGCAGCCGGCCAACGGTCTCGAGGCGCTCTTCCAACCGGCTGCTATATTCCTCTAGTGGGTCCATAACCTGCTTCGCACTTCGAACTCCGCAACTCGAACTTGCTAGTATCCTGCAGCCATGCCGTCCTTGCGCGATTCGCTGGCGGCCCAGTAGGTGTCGTTATCGGGGTCATAGAGAATGGCCTGATAGCCTCCGTACCCGCCCGCTGACGAGCGCACGCGGTGGCGCATTTTCAGGAGGGCGCGCCGCACCTCGGCGGAGACGCCCGATTCCAGATTGAGCCATCCGCCGTCCTCCATCACTTCGCCCGTGGGTTGGGACGAGCCGGTATGGCGGAAGCGGGGGGCGTCGCCGGCCTCCTGCACGTTGAGTCCGAAGTCGATGATGTTGGCCAGGATCTGCACGTGTCCCTGAGGCTGCATCGATCCGCCCATGACGCCGAAGCTGAGGAAGGGCCGTCCCTCCTTGGTGACGAAGGCGGGAATGATGGTGTGGAAAGGACGCTTGCCGGGGGCGTAGGCGTTGAAGTGCTTCTCGTCCATGATGTTGAACAGCTCGCCCCGGTTCTGGATGGAGAATCCCAGCCCGTCGGGCACCCATCCCGAGCCGAATCCGCTGTAGTTGCTCTGGATGAGGGAGATCATGTTGCGGTCGTTGTCGGCCACCGTCAGATAGATGGTGTCGCCCTCTTCCAGCATGAAATCTCCCGCCGCGTAACGCCGCGCCGCCCGCTCGGGATCGATCAGTCCGCGGCGCCGCTGCCCGTACTCTTCCGAGATGAGTTCCTGGACCGGGATGTCGTTGAAGTCCATGTCGGAATAGAACTTGGCCCGGTCCTCAAAGGCCAGTTTCTTGGCTTCCACCATCCAGTGCAGGGCCTGGGCCGAGTTGTGTCCCATGGAGGCCAGGTCGACGCCCTCCAGGATGGTCAGCATTTGAAGGGCCGCGATGCCCTGCCCGTTGGGAGGAAGCTCCCAGACGTCGTATCCGCGGTAGTTGACCGAGACCGGATCGACCCAGGTCGAGGTGTGGCGTGCGAAGTCCTCGGCGCTGAGGAAGCAGCCCTCGCGCTTGCAGAATGCGTCCACGGTCTGGGCCACCTTGCCCTTGTAGTAGTAGTCGCGTCCCTTTTCGGCCAGACCTTGCAGGGTGTCGGCCAGGTCGGGATTGCGGAAGACTTCGCCGTGTCCCGGAGCTCGGCCGCCGGGCAGGAAGGTGTCGGCGAAGCCGGGTTGGTTGCGCAGGTAGTATCCGCTGCGCCAGTAGTAGGCGATGACCTCGCTGACGGGAAATCCCTGGCGGGCGTAGTCGATGGCCGGGGCCAGGACGTCCTTCATGGGCAGGCGTCCGAACTTGCCGTGCAGCTCGAACCAGCCGTGCACCGCGCCCGGCACGGAATGGGACAGTCCGCTGGCGCCGGGAATCGATTCCAGTCCGCGCCTGCGGAACTCGTCGATGGTGAGGGCCAGGGGCGAGCGTCCGCTGGCGTTGAGTCCGTAGAGCTTCTGCTCTTCCTCAATCCAGACGATGGCGAAGAGGTCTCCGCCGATGCCGTTTCCGGTCGGCTCCATGAGTCCCAGAGCGGCGTTGGCGGCAATGGCTGCGTCCACGGCGCTGCCGCCCTTCTTGAGGATGTCGATGGCGATCTGGGTGGCCAGGGGCTGGGAGGTGGCCGCCGCTCCATGCTGGGCGATGACCGGCGAACGGGTCGTGTACATCTTGCCCGTCAAACGGTCTCCGCCCACCATGGGCAGGCCCAGCAGTACGCTTACAGCTACTAGAATCACTCGTCGAAACATGTCGGCCTCCTCGCTTCAAACTCCCGTTCGCCGCCCCGCGAAGCCCGGCCCGTTCATCAGCCTGAGCCGATTCGCGCTAAAATCCAAGGCGCTTATGAATGTCTATGGCGGTATCATCCTAGCAGCCTTGCTGGGCGAATATCTATTGTCGCTGATTTCCGACCTGCTCAACCTGCGGGCTCTTTCCGAACGGCTGCCGGAGGAATTCCAGGACGTCTATGACGCCGAGGACTATCGGCGCTCTCAACAATACACCCGCGAGCGCACCCGCTTCGGCATCCTCACCTCATCTTTCAATCTGGTTCTGCTGCTGGCCTTCTGGCATGTCGGCGGATTCAATCTGCTCGACCTGTGGCTGCGTCAACTGGGCTACGGACCCTTGCTGACGGGCTTGCTTTATATCGGCGCCCTGGTACTGGCCTCGGGACTTCTGTCGCTGCCCTTTCAGATCTATTCCACCTTCGTCATCGAAGAGCGCTACGGCTTCAACAAGACCACCGCCAAGACCTTTATCGCCGACCTGCTCAAGGGGCTGGCCCTGGGTGCGCTTCTGGGAGGCGTGCTGCTGACCGGCATTCTCTGGTTCTTCCAAACCTTGGGAGCCCAGGCCTGGATCTACTGCTGGGCCGCCGCCGTGGTGTGGACGCTCTTCCTGCAGTTGATCGCACCGACCTGGATCATGCCCCTCTTCAACAAGTTCGAACCGCTGGAGCAGGGCGATCTGCGCGACTCGATTCTCGACTACGCCGACCGGGTCGATTTCCCCCTCCAGAACGTCTTCGTGATGGACGGCTCGCGCCGCTCTTCCAAGGCCAACGCCTTTTTCATGGGCTTCGGCAAGCGCAAGCGGGTGGCTCTTTACGACACTTTGGTGGAAAAACAAGGCGTGCGGGAACTGGTGGCCGTCCTGGCTCATGAAATCGGCCACTACAAGCGGCGCCACGTTCTGCAGAACCTGATCATCAGCATTCTCTACATGGGGCTTCTCTTCTTCCTGCTCTCCCTGTTTCTCAGCGAGCCGGGACTGTTTGAGGCCTTCTACATGGACAACATGTCGATCTACGCCGGCCTGCTCTTCTTCGGACTCCTCTACTCGCCCATCGAACTGCTGCTCTCCATCGCCATGCAGGCCCTTTCACGCAAATTCGAGTACCAGGCCGACGAGTACGCCGCCCAGACCTACGAAGCCGAGTCCCTGGTGGGAGCGCTCAAGAAGCTGGCCCGCCAGAATCTCTCCAACTTGACGCCCCACCCCTTCTACGTCTTCCTCAACTACTCCCATCCCCCCATGGTCGAGCGCATCCGCGCCCTCCGTTCGCTTTAGCCGCCAATCTCCACAAACTCGACGGACATATCCCCCAGATCAACCACTGCAAAGGTGGCCTGCCCTTTCATCCCCATGATCTCCCCGGGATTGAGCAGCGCAGTCCCTCCGCCCTGCGAGTGATGGCGGATGTGGTCGTGCCCATAGCAGACCAGGTCGTAGTCCCCGCTCTTGGCCAGCGGACGGGCGATCTCGGGATAGTGATTGACGGCGATGCGGCGTCCGGCCAGGTTCATTTCGGCCATCTGCCCGTGCAAGTGGAACTCTTCGAATCCCGAGGCGATGCGGCAGATCAGCCGGGCGTCGGCGTCGTTGTTGCCCCACACCACGTGCACAGGACGTCCTTGCGCCGCCTCTCCGATCTGCTTGACCACGAAAGGCGAGCAGAGGTCTCCGCAGTGAATCCAGGCCTCGGCGTCACCCGCTTTGCCCAGCGCCTCCTCCAGATTCCAGATGTTGTCGTGAGAGTCAGAGAATACGGCGATCTTCATAGGCGGCCTCCTGATGGCATCTTATCCTCTACCTGGCATTTGCAACAGTCTGGATGCGGCGCCATCCTAGAAGATAATGATAGCCAAGCAACTTCTTTTGACCTTGTGGTTGGGCTTCTCCTCGCTGGGATGCCAGCAGGCGCCCCAAGATCCCGCACCCCAACAAACGCCGCCTCCCGACCCTACCGTCCTGGCAGCTCAAATGGACATGCCTTTTCAACTGCCCTTGGGGCGCAGCGCCCGCATCGCGGATCAAGACCTGACCGTCACCTTCGAGGAGGTGCTTGAAGACAGCCGCTGTCCCCAAGGCGTCGATTGCATCTGGCAGGGCCGCGCCACCATCCGCCTCACTCTGCGCCAGGGCGAAGAAAAGCACTCGCTGCAGCTCACCGCCCAGGCGGGCAGCCCCGAGCTGGCCGAAACCCGCCAGGGCAACTACCTCCTGCGTCTCACCGACCTCCTCCCGTATCCCAAGGAAGGCCAGACCATCCCCCCCACCGACTACACCGCCACCCTGCTCATCGCCGAGCCCGAGCAGGACTGATTCACTGCCGGGTGGGGAGTGCCAGACCATCCCTCCCACCGACTACACCGCCACCCTGCTCATCGAGAAGCCGAGCAGAACCGATTCATGCCGGGTGGGACCATCTCCCACCGACTACACCGCCAGCCTGCTCATCGACGAAGCCGAGCAGAACCGATTCAGGCCGGGTGGGAGGCGCATCCTTGCGGCGATCCCCACCAGAGTGACCGGAAGCCCCTGAGCCCGTTCCCTGGCAAGCAATGACAAGCAAAAAATCCTCTTGACCCGAGCCCAGCAACAGGCGTAACCTATCGGCAGCCGACATGTCGGAAACCGATAGGATTTTGGAACGTCAGGAGAGCTCATGGCTGAATCAAGAACCATCCTGCACCTGTTGCCGCTGACCCCCGCCACTTTGCACATCCTGCTCTGCCTGGCCGAGGACTCGCGCCACGGCTACGCCATCAAGCAGGAGGTGGAAGAGCGCACCCGGGGACGCATCAGGCTGGGCCCCGGGACGCTCTACGAAGGCATCCACCGCCTCGAGGCCAAGGGCCTGATCGAGGAGTGCCCGGGAGGCGGCGAAGACGACCATTCGCAGCGTCGCTACTACCGCATCAGCGGGCTGGGACGCCGGGCGATGGAAGCCGAGCTGCGGCGCCTGGACGAGATTCTCTCTTTCGCACGCAGCCGCAACCTGGCCCCCGACTCGGAGGTGAGTTCGTGAGTCCCGCATGGGGTCAGCGCTTCTATGAGCGGCTTTTGGCCGTCTTGCCAAACTGGTTCAGGACGCGCTACCAGCAAGCCCTCATCGAGGCCTTTCGCATTCAGCGCCGCGACCCGCTCTATGAGGGGTTCTGGGGGGCCTTGCGTTTCTGGAAGGAGATGATCGCCGACCTGGTCAGGACCGCCTATCGCCTGCGCATTCGAGGCCGGGACCAGGCGCCGTCCCCGCCCCGCCGCACGCCGACAGGAGACTTTTTCGTCATGAACTGGATACGCGATTTTCGCCAGTCGGCCCGCACGCTCCTCAAGTCCCCAGCCTTCAGCCTGGTGGCCGTCATCACCTTGGCCTTGGGCATCGGAGCCGCCACCTCCATCTTCAGCCTGGTGTATTCGGTGCTGCTGCGTCCTCTGCCCTACCACGACCCTGATCAACTGGTCCTCTTTTGGGAGTACGACCCCCGCTACCAATACGACCATCTTCCGCTCTCGCCGGCTCAGTACCTGGACTGGAAGAGCGGCGCCGAGTCCTTCACATCGATGGCGGGATTCCGCAGCAGCAGCGTGACGCTGAGCGGAGACGAGGCCGATCCGGCCCGGCTGCGGGCCATGATCGTCGACAGCGATCTCTTCGAATTGCTGGGCGTGAGTCCGGTTCGGGGACGTCCGCTGCGGGCGGCGGACTGCCTGCAAGGGGCGGCGCCGGTGGTGGTGATCGATCACGGGCTCTGGCAGAGTCGCTTCGCAGGCGACTTCGGGGTGCTGGGGAAAACCATCGATATCGACGCCCGTGCCCATGAAATCGTCGGCATCATGCCCGCGGGAATGCGTTTTCCGCCGCCCGTCAACCTGCTGGGTGGGCTGCACGAGTGGAATACGCAGCTTTATCTCCCCTATGCGCCCGATCCAGAGATGCGCTCTTCGCGTTCGGTTTACGTGGTGGCCCGTCTCAAGCCCGGAGTCTCCATTCCGCAGGCTCGCCAGCAGCTTCAGCCGCTGGCCGATGACATGGCGGCCCGTTTTTCTGAGATCGGCGAGGGGATGCAGCCGGTGCTGAGTCCGCTGCGCGAGCAGGCCGTGCAGGACAGCCGCGGGGGACTGCTCATGATCTTCGGCGCGGTAGGTTTGCTGCTGCTGATCTCTTGCGTCAACGTGGCCAACCTGCAATTGGCCCGCCTCCCGGCCCGCGCCCGCGAGATCGCCGTTCTGGCCGCCCTGGGCGCTTCACGGGGGCAGGTTTTTCGCCGTCTTCTCAGCGAGTCGTTGCTGGTGGCGGTGGCCGGTTCGCTGCTGGGCATCGCCTTGGCCTGGTCAAGTCTGCAGTGGCTGACGGCATTGGTGCGCGACTACCTGCCCGACATGGGGCCGGTGGAACTCAGCGCCCCCGTCCTGGCTTTGTCGCTGCTGGTGGGCGCTTTGACGGGAATCGTCTTCGGCATCGCCCCCGGAATCAAGGCCCTGAAACTCGATCTCATCCGCTCGCTGCGCGAGGGCGGACGCGGCGCCTCGCCTGCTCACCAGCGCCTGCGGGCGGTCCTGGTGATGGCCCAGATCGCCGTCGCCGTCTTCCTCTGTATTGGGGCTGGACTGCTCTTCAACAGCTTCCTCAAGCTGCAGACGATCGATCCCGGTTTCACGGCCGAAGGCGTAACCGCCGTGCAGTTCCTCCTGCCCCGAGGACGCTACCCGCAGCCTGAGCAACAGGAGCGGTTCGCCGACCGCGCCCTCAGCGAACTGCGCTCCCTGCCCTGGATCGAGCAGAGCGCCGCCGCCAACTTCCTCCCCCTCACCCAGCTCAACAGCGCCGGACATTTCGTTGTCGAGGGACAAAGCGTGGAGGAAGCGCGCCAGGCACAGCAGCTTGCCGAAGAGCGCGTGGTCAGCGACGGGTTCTTCGAGGTGCTGCGGGTCCCCGTGCTGGCCGGACGTCCCTTCCGGCCCGATGACAACGCCCAGAGCCGTGCCGTCTGCATGGTCAACCGCAGGCTGGCCGAGCGCCTCTGGCCCAACCAGTCGCCGGTGGGACGCCGTCTGGCCTACGCCGCCGGCCCCGAGGGCAATCTCCACTGGATGGAGATCGTGGGCGTGGCTGAAGGCTTCAAGGCCGGGGCTCTGGAGAGCGACGACAACATGGCCATCTACCAGCCTCTATCGCAATCGCCTCAGGGCTTCTTCAATGTTCTGCTGCGAACCTCGCGTCCGTGGCAGGACGTGTCCGAGACGGTGCGCTCGCGCGTGGCCTCCATCGATCCTGACCTGCCCCTCGAGGTGGTCCCCTTGCCGCTCTTGGTGGAGTTGGCCCAAGCCCCGCGCCGGACGCCTACCGTCCTCATGGGACTCTTCGCCGCCGTGGCGCTCGTCTTGGCGGTGGTGGGACTCTACGGCGTGCTGGCCTTCCTGGTCACTCAGCGCACCCGCGAGATCGGCTTGCGCATGGCCCTGGGGGCCCGCCGTCCCGACGTCCTGCGCCTGCTCACCCTCACCACCGGACGCCTCTTGCTGACGGGCCTGGCCCTGGGCCTCCTCTCCGCCGCCCTCTTCTCCTCAACCCTCTCCGGGCTCCTCTACCAGGTCTCCCCTCTCTCCCCCGGCGTCTACCTCTCGGTAGCCCTCCTCTTCTCCTTCACGGCCGCCCTGGCCTGCCTGGCTCCGGCCCTTCGCGCCCTGAAAATAAACCCTGCCCAAACCCTCCGCGCCGAGTAGGTGACGTGATGTAATGATAGAATCAGATCGTGCAGAAACGTGACATCACAAGCCGCAAGACGACTTTGTCGGACATCGACGATACCTTCGACAAGGCCCATTGGCAGAGTTTGAGCCCGGAAGAGCGCATCGAGGTTGTTTGCGATTTGTCTGAGATGGCTTGGCGGATGAAAGGAGAGTTCCCTGGTCCCGAAGGATTTCCTCGATCTACTGCGCGAATTCTGCGCTCATGAAGTGCGATTCTTGCTGGTGGGCGCCCATGCCGTCGGATTCTGGGCCGAACCCCGCGCCACCGGCGATCTCGATGTGCTCATCGACCCCACGCCTGAGAACGCCGGAAGAGTGATGGCCGCTCTCAAGATGTTCGGCGCCCCCTTACACGATCTCACCGAAGAGGATCTGACATCCCCCGGCACCGTCTATCAGATGGGGCTCCCTCCCGTGCGCATCGACATTCTCAACTCTGTTTCGGGAGTCTCCTTCGAGGAGGCCTGGGACGGCCACGGCCGCGCCAATTTCGGCGATTTGGAAATTTCCCGTCCCGCCTTAATCCGCAA
>DATIPQ010000013.1 GCA_035471785.1 Acidobacteriota bacterium | reverse complement strand
AAGAAAGCGATGCGCAGACGACCGGAGCCTATTGCCAGCCGGCGCCGGTCCGAGAAGGAGCCGGCTAATCGAGCATCAAGCGCTCCCGCCCCGAAGACAGCCAGGTTGGGTTCCAGGCTCTCCACCTCCGCTCGGGCAAGCTGCTCGGCCTCGCCGGCTGAGGCGGGCCCCCGAAAGACGAACGACATCCGCCCCGGCATCGGGAGCTGGCCTATAGGCTCAAACAGCAAGGGATGAGTCCGGAAAGGAGAATTGGCGCGATGATCCTCTGGACTACTGGGAGTTTCTTGATCTCACCGTCCATGAAGCTACGGCCCGGACTGTCGAGAAAGGTGCTGTACCGGGAGCTTCGCCCGGAACTGGGTCTCTCTAGATTCCCCGCTTGGCGGACGGTAAGCCGCCAACAAAGTCGGAAAGGTGCGAGACTTGGACCGCCCTTGAATAGCTGGTCGTGATACCGTCCGCCAAGGGGACCGAAACATAGCTCTGAGCGATTCCATTTCTCCGGTCGTTTTGTGTCGAAGACAGGGCCACCGCTATTGCCCCGCCCGAGCGGGGAATCCACTTCGGCCACATGGCTGGCTGGGACATGCCAACGCCGCCGACGCGAGTGGCTCTCAAGAAACGCTATCCCCTATTTCACTGATTGGCCAGATCTGCCGAAACGCTCAATCACCCGATCTCCAAGTCTGCGGGAGAGACCATGCTCCATTAGGAACTCAAGTTGCTCCATCGCGGATGCAAAATCCTCAGGAGGCGCACCCATCGCGGCTGCCTTCTCGTAAGAGGTCATGGCCGAGTCTTCCTTTTGTAAGACCATTGAAGCCTCACCAAGGCACAGATGAGTCCAATAGTCATCCTCTCCCGCATCCACGACGGTTAGGCATACATCTCGAAGTTGGCGATACCATTTCCTAGCTGAATCGAGGTCATCGAGCGCTGTAGCAATCGCTCCGAGATTCACGAGTGGGTACAGATTTGTTGGATCGAGTTCGTGTGCACGCTCATAGTTGTTCAGGGCCTCCCTCAGCCGCCCTCGGCGTTTGAGTAAACCGCCCGTCATTCCCAGAAGCTCGACATCCTCATCATCGACCTCGAGAGCAGCCTTCCAGTAGCGCTCGGCTTGGTCAAAGAACGCGGGCCCTTTTTTTCGGTAGCAGAAGCCGATTTCACGAAGCAGCTCGCCATCCTTTGGGGCAACTCTCATGCCTCGCTCGAAGACCCTGATCGCTTCGTCAATGAGGCCGTATTTCCTAAGGCGCTTGCCAAGTTGCTCAAGAAGCTCGATGGATGGTTCTTGTAGATTCTGAATTTTTCGGAAGAGCCGAATCAGGTTGGATTTGTCCGTGGCATCAGATAATTGGTTGAGAAAACGTCTTTCTTCTTGGCTCGATACAGTGCTATCTAGATTCGACTGGAGCTGACTAAGGCGGTCTCGAAGCTCCGTCAATACAGTATCCATACTCTCCAAGGAATCCGTTCTGCTGATCCTAAGGCCTGGGAGGAACACATGTACTGGGCTCGCCGTCTGATCCTCCGCAGCAGCTTGGATGGAGCATCGCAGAGACTCATGAAATTCAGGAAGCGAGGGGGCGTGGGAATAGTCATAGTAAATAACGCGTTGGTTTCGTACATCAAAGGGAAGACGCGTACCCTTGCAAGCTACAAGTACAGCCCCTTGCATCGATAAGGCTTGTCTTATACCAAGTTCATAATAAACATTCGCATTGCCAAACGTAAGATCTGCCAATACGACATCAGCATCATAGAGCCATTCGATGTAGGAGAGGTCAACGATTCCAGGCTGTCGGAATTCTTTAGCGCGTCGAGCGTCGAATTCCCCAGATATTGCGGGACGCAATACGCCGTTCCAGACACTGTTGAAATCAATTTCGACGCGTTTCTCGGGTTGCGTGAAGTCCAGGGTGCCTTCTCGAGTGCCAAATGGCATTGCAATGAACAGGCGTCGTCCAGGCACTTTCTCTGCGCCTCCTGGCCCTGGGTCTGCACTGAGAATGCACACCCTGTTAAATCAAATTTAGGTTATCATCTCGCTCGGCGAGATCGTACTGACATACACAGTCGGAGCGTTACATCCAGACCGAACGGCGGAGTCAGTCTACATCTGAAGGTTGTTACGAGGCAAGGATTTGTCAGATGTTGTTCTGCTCAGTTGCGGGCCATGCTCGATCGAGGAGTTTTTCTTCAAGAAACTCACAACGACTAATGCAAGACGTAAAGTTTTGAGCTACGCTGCTGCGTTATTCCACGCTTACAGCGTACAGACCTTGGCTTGGCTGTATTGAACCCAGGGTGGCGCCGCCGTCTCGCTTGCCCCGGAGCCGGCGACTCTGTCCCTTGCAGGGATCAAGAAACGGGAGGGCGCTGGCTCAGAATCAAGGACCGACAGCACTAGCGAATTCTCATGTGCCTGACCAGGGTTCTCCAGGCTGGATGAACATATTCGGTTGACAGCTTGTTGCGCTAAGCTAAAGCTAAACTATCGGTCCGCCGGAGGCTGCGGAGGGGTCAACCTTTCCATGATCGCTTCTGCGACTTCGCCCAGCGGGTCCAGGCGGGACCCGGTCATGGGGATGAACCATTCGAGGTAGCGCCGGAACTGTCGGCGGGTGCTGAAGACATGAAACGACTCAAGCCCCATCAGCGCAACCATCTTCTCAATGTGCCTTACAGCTTCGGCTCGACTCCGGGCTCTCTCGTGGCTGAGCTCGTTTTCGGCATCGGGCAGCAAGGGAACAATCATCCAGAGTTCCGCCAAGCTGCCGTGAGCCCAGGCCCGAGCCTTCCTATCGTCGCGTTCGATCTCGAATTCAGCCAAGATGGCGGCAAATCTCCACATCCTCACCAAGTTCCTTTCTTGATGGTTCAGGATTGAAGCCATCGACAAGTATTGCGTTGCCACCCAGTGATTGGTCCTCTCCATCTCCCACGCTTTCTCGTAGGTTCGAAGCGCTGTATTGAGAAGGTCAAGGCAAGCAGGCCCATCGCCTTGACGGTAAACGATCTGCGCTTCCTGCTTGTGGGAACTTGCCAGCAGCCCCCACGACTCCGCATCGCGGGCCACCTTCTCCAGGCGTCCTTTGGCTTTCCTCAGCCTGGATCGTGACCGCGCCAGAGGTGAGTCTTCTTGGGCTCCTTTCCCTGTGTCGGGTTCCTTCTGGTTGTCGAGGCGGTTACTGGAATCCTCCTCAAGCGCTCTTTCTGCGTGCTCGAGAGCTGCCTTGACTGCGTTGTCGGCGCGAGCGGCCCGGATGCCCTCCATCTGCTCATCCAGGTCCTGGGGAAAGCTGGCGTAGGCTACCAGGCTGGCCCAATCGAGGTCATTCCCCAACCGGGCCTTGAGGGTCTGTCGGACGTTGGTCAGCACGCATCTCGGATCGCTTCCCCACAGCAATTGGCTGTAGAACTCGACGACGAGGATGATGGAGGCGGGAAAGGAAAGAGGGAACTGGCAGGCGACGACCAAGGGAATTCCTGCTTCATGAAGTACGTGCGCCACACTCGATCCGGCGCCTACAACCGAGCCCTGTTGAGCGGCGTCGCAACTTGCGATGGTAACGACAGTCGGGCTCATTTCGGGAAGGCCGCGATGACTGTCGCCGAGCGCACAAGCCAGACGTGTTCCGTCGACCGTGTCGGGCCTATCGGCATCGTCCACCTTGTGAAGCACCAGACCGTAGCGCACCTCATCTTTGGGCAGCTTGACCCCATGAGCCAAAATGTGCACGTGAGTGAAGGGTTTTCCGGTTTCCTGCCGCTCCCGCTCGCATGCCCTCCTGATATCCCGAATGCTGGCCCGACGCAGGTAGGTAATATGCTGCTGGAATGCGTCGGCCCGATCCTTCGGGTCGCTGCGGTCATAGGGTCTTACCCAGGGGGCGATGACCCGATGGAGGGCGAGCAGATGGGCCTGGCGCGGAATCGGGGAGTCGGGATCGGCGGCCGCGAACAAAATCTTGGGTTGCTCTGGCCAGCGAATGTGGCTGCCCCCCAGCCTGCGAACTCTTCTCGTTATCGTCAACTGGGGATGGAGACTCAGCGGCTGGCCTTCGCTGGGGCAGGCTTTGGGCGACGTGGACAACTCGAAGGGCAGCAGCGCCAATTCAGAGGATGAAAGCACCATTTCAAGGTGAAGATGCGGATTGTGCGGATCGTTCCCTCCACTTGCCAATTCCGCAATCAAGCCAGGGATACCACCCAGGAGATCACCCATCATGTCGGCTGTGTCCTCAACCTGCAAATCTTGGGTTTGGCCACTGTCTTGTCCGCGAAAGGCCCGAAGCCGCGCCAAGAACTGCCGATGCTCGAAAGGCAGGTGAATGGTCTCCGGAGAGTGATCTCCGATCAACGCCAAGTAGCGGGTGAGGGGAGACAGCAGTTGATTGTGGGCGGGACCATGCCGAAGCAGCTCCAAGGTAAGTGTGCGGATATTCATACGGGGCATACTCAGTTTTTACCTGCTCACATTTCACTGTCGGGCACCGGTTCCAGGAGGCCTGATGGGAACCGGCCAACCCGCTGGATCGCTCCCTTGACTGCACCCTCCGCGCGGCAGATCGAGACCACCACCGGCTCCTGCTCGACGTACCGGGTCAAGCGGCTCTGCGAGCCCTCCGAGAGATCCCCATAAACCTCATTGAAGGCCTCCTTGTCATCAAGTGCAAGCGAACCGGACCGGATCCGCTGGATCCAGCTTCCGCTATTGAAATAGTGGCCCCCCGAACGGGGGATCGACCGCGGCTTGTGAGTATGTCCGGTGATAACGACGTCGACGCTCTTGCCCACAAGCCTATCCATCCGCTTGAACATGGGATCTTGGTGTTTGAGTGAGAAATCCTGCTCTTTTTGCAGATAGAGCAGAGCCCTTCTCAGCCGTTCGCGGATATCGAGTTTCTTCCAGGCGTCAGAGAACCTCAGCTGCCGACCCAGCAGGGCTCGCTCCCCGTCCTTGGCCAGGCTCTCGGGATCCGTTCCCGCCTCAAGTTGGTCCTCCACCCATTTGAGATAGTCTTCGTCCAGTTCCTCCACCGTCTCCTTGCCGAAGGCGTCGCCAAGAATCTCCTGCAGAGGTCTGACCTCGATTTCTTCTTCGAGCGAGCTCTCGCTTTCCGCGTCATCCTCTCCCAGAAGGCGGATTCTGCGGCGCACCCAGTCGGTGACGACGCGGCGGCCGAAAGGAATGAGCTTGCCGATCTCGGTCACGTACTCCGGTCGGAGCGCCAGCAAAACCGGGACTGCGGCGGTTAGCTCCGGCTTGAGGAGATCTACGAACCGATACCGTTTCTTGATCTCACTCATGACGTCGATGACCAACTGGGTGCCGGCGTTGGGGATCCAGGCTTCGGGGCTTTGGCCAAAGGCCATTTGGCACGCGATCCTGCGCAGCCGCTCGTAGTCGTTGACATTGAGGATGTCGGTTTCATTGCCGTGGGTGCAAAGGACGCTCAATCCTCCCACCTTGGCCTGGAAGCCTGTTCCGTCAAAGACGGTGTAAAGCCGACTGCGAGCCGTCGCGTCTCCGTCGCTGATCCGCTCGATCAGGCGCTCACGCACCCAGGGAAGAGCCAATTCCAGATCATGGTTTCCGAGGGTGACTGCCAAGTGGCGCCGGGAAGTCAGGAGGAATCTTTGAAGGGAGGGCAGGATCATGTCAAAAGAAGGATCTGCAAGAATGCGATCCAGCTTCCCCGCCGCTCCTGTTGGATCGAAATGGCGAGGATCCGGCTCGGCTAAGAAGTCCACCAAGTCTCCGTTGATGACCAGGCAGACGCGCCTGTCACCCGGCAGTTGCCGCAGATGGTCGATGAAGTCGGCCAGCAAGTCCCCTTGGTTGAATATCTGGAAGCCCTCCTCACCTCCCAGGTGCAGGTCGGAAATGACGTAGAGGTCGTCGAAGTGGTAGCTCGGATCGATGAGCAAAGCTTTTCCGCCTCCCTGGACAAAAGAATGTAAGTGGGCAGGGCAACCGCGTTCAGCGTGAGACGAACTATAACTCACATCTCCTCGTTCGGCCAGTGCCCTGGATTGGAAGTCGTTGAGGTCGATGGCCGCTCGATTTTTGGCGTGTCGGACCTCGCCTCCCACAAGAGGTGGAACTGGAGGGTGAAGATTTAACACGATCTTCATAATCGGCGGCTAGACTGCGGTCTTGATAAACTTCGACAGGAGGGTCGTCTTGCAACGTGAGAAGGTCGTCGTTATTGAAGACGAGAATGACATTCTGGAAATGATCCAGTACAACCTGAAGCGCGAGGGCTACTCGGTCCTCACCTCCACCAACGGGGAAGAAGGACTCGAGGTGGCGAGGCGGGAGAATCCCGACGTGGTGCTGCTCGACCTGATGCTGCCCGGACGCGACGGCATCGAAGTCTGCAAGCGCCTCAAGTCCGATCCCCTCACCCGATCCATCCCCGTCATCATGGTCACGGCCAAGGGAGAAGAAAGCGAAGTGGTGCTGGGATTGGGAGTGGGGGCGGACGACTACGTCACCAAGCCTTTCAGTCCCAAGGAGCTGATGGCGCGGGTGCGGGCCGTGCTGCGGCGAGGGCCGCTCAAGGAAGAACTGGGCGAAGGCGAGCGCATCGTGCGGGGAGACATCGTCATCGACGCCGCCCGTCACGAGGTGACGGTGGGCGGACGCCTGGTCACCTTCACCGCCACCGAATTCCGGCTGCTGCACTTTCTGGCCGCTCACCCCGGACGCGTCTTCAAGCGCGACCAGTTGCTCAACCGGGTCATCGGCGAAGACGCCTTCGTGCATGACCGAAACATCGATGTCCACGTCCGCTCCATCCGTAAGAAGCTGGATGAAAAGCGCGACGTCATCGAGACCATCCGGGGCGTGGGATACCGCTTCCGCGACCTCAAGGGAGCCGTCGCTTGAAGAGATCGCGCTTCATCTGGAAGCTTTACGCCAGCTACGTAGTGCTGATCCTGCTCACCGCCGGAGTGGTGGGCGTGCTGGTAGGACGCCAGATTCAGAGAGATTCCATCGAGGAAACCCGCAGCGGGCTGCGGGAAGCCGTCTACCTGCTGCGCGAGGTGGCGCTGCCGGCCCTGATCCAGGGCCGGGACCCCGCCTTGCAGGACCGCATCCACGCCCTGGGAGACGACCTCAAACCTCGCCTCACCGTCATCCGCAGCGACGGGCTGGTGCTGGCCGACACCGACGAAAACCCGAAGAGCATGAACGATCACTCCACGCGTCCTGAAATCCTGCAGGCGCGGGATGAAGGCTTCGGACTCTCCAGCCGCTTCAGCCGCACGGTCAAAAAGAACATGATGTACGTGGCCATACCGGTCAAGGATTCCGACCGGCTGGTGGGCTACGTGCGGGCCTCGCTTCCCCTCACGGCCATCGATGAGCGCCTGGCCCACCTGCGGACCATCATCGTGCTGGGGCTGGTGATCGCGGTCAGCGTGGCGCTGGTGGTGGGCTATTTCTTCGCCCGCAGGGTCACCCAGCCGCTGGGCGGACTGATCCAGGGTGTGGAGAGCATCGCTTCCGGCGACTATGCCAAGCGTGTCGACAAGATCTCGTCCGACGAACTCGGGCAGTTGGCCAAAGCCTTCAACACCATGGCCGACGAACTGCAAGACCGAGTGGTCACCATCAACAAGGACCGTCACGAACTGCTGGCCATCTTGGGCAGCATGGTGGAGGGCGTCATCGCCGTCGATTCCCAGGGGCGCATCGTGCACATGAACGCCGCCGCCCACCGCATGCTGCAGATGGAGGACGTCCACCAGTCCCATCCAATAGCCACCGAAGCCATTCCCATCAAAGAGGTGCGCCAAGTGCTCTCGGAAGCGCTGGAAACCGGCCAGGAGGTTCACAGCGAGGTACGGCTGCTGGCCGGGACCGACAACCAGTTGCAGATTCAGGCGCGTCCCCTGCGCTCTCAGGCGGGAGATCTGGACGGAGCCGTGCTGGTCCTTCACGACGTCACCGAACTGCGCCGGCTGGAAGTGATACGCCGCGACTTCGTGGCCAACGTTTCCCACGAACTGAAAACGCCCATTACGGTCATCCGCGGCATCGTCGAGACCATTCTCGACGACAAGGAGATGGGCGCAAAGACGCGCAAGAAGTTCCTCAAGAAGATCCGCAAGCAGTCTCAGCGCCTCTCCAACCTGGTCACCGACCTGATCAGCCTTTCCCGCCTTCAGAGCGAGGAGCACGGACTGCGCAAGACCATTCTCGACCTGCGTGAGCCGGTTCTCGACTCCGTCCCCGACCTGATGTCGGTGGCCGAGGAGAAGAGGATCCAAATCGAGGAACTCCTGCCCGAAGTGCCCATCAGGGTTCGCGGCGACATGGACGCCCTCCAGCAAGCCGTGACCAACCTGCTCGACAACGCCATCAAGTACACGCCCCGCGGGGGACGCGTCCGGGTGCGCGTCTACAGCGGCAGCGAATTCGCCGTGGTCGAAGTGGAAGACAACGGCATCGGCATCGAGCCGCGCGAACAAGAACGCATCTTCGAGCGTTTCTACCGCGTCGACAAAGCCCGCTCGCGGGAGATGGGAGGCACCGGCCTGGGACTGGCCATCGTCAAGCACGTCTGCCTCTCCCTGGGAGGAAAGGTCTCGGTCGAGAGCCAAGAAGGCAAGGGAAGCATCTTCCGCATCGAAATCCCCGTAGTACCCGAAGACAAAGAGGTCGACAGCCAATACCGCCTGCCCCTTCGCTATCAGCAAGAAAGCCGCGACAGCGTTTCCTGAAGGAACCGAGGCGTAAACTCCGTGTTAACCAGATACACTTGCACACGGCCTAAAGTATTAGAATACTAAGATAATGGGCATCGCCGAAATCAAGGCTCCGCCGTTGAGGAAAGTGCTGCGCAGGGGATGGGCCAAGCGCTGTCCGCGTTGTGGACGCGGACACATCTTCAAACGTTGGTTTACCCCCCACGAGGAGTGCGGCGAGTGCGGGCTGCGTTTTCAGCCCGCACCTGGAGACACCTGGGGATTCTGGGTCATCGGCGACCGTATCTTCGTAGCCGGCCCCATGATCATCCTCTATTTGGGATTCACCCCCGAGCCCTATCTTTACCGGATTTTCTTCTTGCTGGTCATCGTGGCCGTCTTCCTGCTGACCATGCCCGTGCGCCTTTCTATCTGCATCGGACTGGATTATCTCTCCCGCTTTCATCTAGAATCGTAGGATGTTCCGCCCCCTCGCCAAGACGTTTTTCGCCGCCCTTCTGGCACTGCTGGCGGCGTCGTGTGCCTCGCCGTCCGGCGACCCGGCTTCGGCGGACGAATCCCCCGCCGAGGAATCGCAAGCCGGTCGACTGCAATCCCAGTCCTATGCGCTCTACGGCAAACAGGCGCCCGACTTCACCCTTCCCCGCCTGGAAGGCGGTACGGTCACCCTGTCCCAGCACTTCGGCAAAGACATCGTCATTCTCGACTTCTGGGCCACCTGGTGCAGTCCTTGCCGCCGCGTCATGCCCCTGCTGGAGGAGACCGCGGCCAAGTACGGCTCACAGGGCGTGGTGCTCTACAGCGTCAATTGGGGCGAGGACGCCCAGACCATCCGCGACTACCTCGAGGATACGGGCCTGAAGGCCGACGTGCTGATGGACGAAGACATCCGCGTCGGCCCCGCCTACCAGGTGCGCGGCCTGCCCGCCACCGTGCTGCTCGATCGCGAGGGCACCGTAAGGGCTTTCATGACCGGTCTGATCGCCGTCCAGGAGAGGCTCGATCCGGCCTTGCGCGAACTGACCGGCCAAGCGGCCGGCTCTTCCTCCGGCACTCGCTAGCGGACTGGGGCCTCCAGCGCTTTCAGCACTTCGGGGGCCAGGCGCTGGGCGATGAGCCGGTTGCCGCGGTCCCCGAAATGGACCGAGTCGAGGAACACCTCCTCGGTCTCCGGCCGGGAGTCGAAGGCGTCCGCGGCGGAAGCCGTCAGCAGCCCTTCCCTTTTCAGTCGCTGGAGCAGGTCCTCGAGGGCCGGTCCCACCTCTTCGTAGTAGGCGGCGAGATCCTCCTTGCGCCAGTGAGCTTCGCGGGGCGTCAGGGGCTTCTTGGTCCAGTAGACGGTGGGCTGGAGCACGAAGAGATAGCGTCCTCGGCCCATGCGGGCGGCCATCTCGGCCAGCCGGACGTTCTTCTCCAGGCGCTCCACCACCAGGGAAGGACTCACCGGGCCCTCCTGCCGCTCCTCCACGTCGCTCAGGTGCCAACTGTCGTAGGCTCGGTGCAGGGCCCGCAGCATGAGCCAGAAGTATTGCTCCTGATGGGTTCGCGACCACAGGATATTGCGGCCTGAGAGGGCCCAATAGACGTCGTTGTTGCCGGAAAGCGAAACGATCAGGTCGGGACTCCATTCCGAGAGGCGGTTCTCGATGGCGATGCGCTCATGAGTGCTCGACCAGGAAGGCGAAGCGAAGGTATAGACGCGGTACTCTTGACCGCCTGGGGCCGATCGGTTGAGGATGTCCTCCAGGTAGGCCCCCACGATGGAGTCCTGGCTGGGCGCTCCTACGCCGAAGGCGGTCGATCCGCCCGTCAGGAAGATGCGAAGCTCGTCCTCGGGCTTGGGGGCGGGAAGGGGTCGCCGGTCCCTGAATTGGAGCTGGTTGATGATGGAGTTGTCATGGCGTCCCGGCTCGGGAGCCGTTCCCACAAAAGGGGTGGGGACGACCGGAATCGACCAGGTGTAGCCTTTCATCTCCTGGGAGGCCTTTTCGGGCTGGTCGTAGGCGTAGGTGAAGGGATCGGTCCCCTCTTTCTCGAAGAGGGCGCCCAGGGTGCGCGACTGGGTGGCGTACTCCACGCGCTCGCGCAGTTCGCGGTTTTTGATGGAAAAGCCCACCCAAATGCCCAAGGCCACCAATCCGGCGGCCAGCACGAAGACCGCCGCGGAGGCCGTCAGCTTGAACCCGGTAGAACGCTGCATAACGCTAGTTCTATCACGAAAGGGAAGATTTTTCGCCTGGGTTTGTTAATCCTCGGTTGAGGTGCTGCGTCCTAGAGTCTACAATCGCAACATGTCTGCAAAGTAGACATTTGAGAGGTAAGACGTCGCCACCGAGCAAGGGAGAAAGCGGAACATGTCGCGCAAGAGCAGTTTGGGAGAGTTCGAACAGATGGTGTTGCTGGCGGTGCTGCAGTTGGAGGATGAAGCCTTCGGCCCCGGGATCAGCAAGCTGCTGGAAGATCGGGCTGGACGCGAGGTTTCGCGGGGCGCCCTCTACTCCTCCCTGGACCGCCTGGAGCGCAAGGGATTCTTGCGCTGGAGCATCGCCTCGCCCGGCGCCGACCGCAGCGGCTACCGCAAGCGGCGCTTTCAGGTCACCGGGCCGGGACTGCAAGCCTTGAAGGATGCTCGCCAGGCCATGGAGGCCCTTTATCGGGGCCTCGACCACGTATTTGAAAGGGGATCGAGGTGAGCCTGCCTCCGCCCACCGGCAGGGGCCGCAAGGGGCCGCCCTCATTGAGCGCCTGGTTCCTGCGCCGGACACTGCCCGACACCCTGGAAGGCGAGTCGATTTACGGCGATCTGCTGGAGGAATTCCGCTCCCGCCACGCAACCTTGCCCTCCCGCGCCCGCCGCTGGTACCGGCGTCAGGCCTTCTCGGTGGCCTGGCACTTCGGCTTGCGGTCGCTGAGGAAGATGGGCGCCGGGCTGCGGCGCGCCTTGATGAGCCCTTTTCATGCGAAAGGATTTTCTTACATGCGAGAACTGAGTGCCGATATTCGTTTCGCCCTGAGGACCTTTGCCAAGCGTCCGGGCTTCACCCTCACCGCCGTCCTCACTCTGGCTTTGGGCATCGGTGTCAACACCGCCGTCTTCAACATCGTCAACGCCGTGCTGCTGCGTCCGCTGCCCGTGGAGCAACCGGGACGTCTGGCCACCGTCTTCGCCACTGGCGCCAGCGGAACCAACTACGGCACTCATTCCTATTCCGACTACCGGGACCTCAGCGCACAGGTGGAGGCGTTCTCTTCCATGACGGCCTACTCGCTGATGTTCGGAAATCTGCAGTGGCAGGGGCGTACCGAGCTGCTGATCGGCGAGATCGCCGACTGCAACTACTTCGAAGTCATGGGCCTCAACCTCCGATTGGGACGCGGTTTCAGGTCCGATGAATGCGTGGCCGAGGGAGCCAGTCCGGTGGCCGTGCTGGGCCACGCCTTCTGGCAGGAGCGTTTCGGCGGCAGCCGGGACGTACTGGGCCAGACCGTTTCCATCAACGACCGGGACTTTCAGGTGGTGGGGGTGGCTCCAAAGCGCTTTCAGGGACTGATGGCGGGCATCTCCCCGGCCTTGTGGATCCCCGTCATGATGGCGGAGACGATCGAGCCGGTGGGGATGCAGGACTCGGCCCCTTCTCCCGGCGACACCATCATCGAACGCCGCGGACGCAGATGGCTGACCCTGGTGGGACGGCTGGCGCCCGGCGCATCCCTGCAACAGGCCCAAACCCAGTGCAGCACCGTCATGTCGCGTTTGGCCCTGGAGTACCCGCGCAGCAACGAGGGACGCGGGGCGGTGCTCTTCCCCACCTCTGAGGTGAGGGTGCATCCTGAGGCCGACTCGGCCCTGGGGCCGGTGGCCTATTTTCTCCTGGCGGTGGTGGGGCTGGTCTTGCTCATCGCCTGCGCCAACGTGGCCAACATGTTTCTGGCCAGGGTGTCGGCCCGCCGCCGCGAGATCGCCCTGCGCCTGGCGCTGGGGGCCGGACGCGGACGCCTGGTGCGCCAGCTTCTCACCGAGAGCCTGCTGCTGGCCGGGGCGGGAGGCGGTCTGGGAATCCTGCTGGCCCTGTTCAGCATGCAGGCTCTGGCGGCCATGCCCCTGCCGATTTCCATCTCCATCGACGTCGACCTGTCGATGGACTGGAGGGTGCTGCTCTTCGCCCTCTCGGTATCCTGCGCCACCGGCGTCATTTTCGGGCTGGCTCCGGCCTTGCAGTCCACCCGCGCCAACCTGATTCCCGCCCTCAAGGACGCCGAGTCCTCCCACTTGCAGGGCCGCCGCTCTTATTTCGGCATGCGCAAGGTGCTGGTGATGGCTCAGGTGGCGCTTTCCACCGTCCTGCTGGTGGGGGCCGGACTGATGGCCCGCAGTTTCAATCAGGCCCAGTCCATCGAACTGGGCTTTCCTGCCCAGCGCTTGGCCATGATGTCCTTCAGCCTCGACACCCGCGGATATACGCCTCAGCAGGGGCACGCCAAACTCGTCGAGCTGACCGAGCGTCTGGCGGGGCTGCCCGGGGTGGAATCGGCGGCCCGCGCCAATCCCTCGCCCTTTTCGCTCAACGTCCACCAGAACGACTTTTATCTGGAAGAGCAGAGCCCTGATGAAAAGCCCCACAACATCGACACCACCCGGGTGGGGCCAAACTACTTCGAGACCTTGCAGGTCGAGCTTTTGCAGGGAAGGGCATGCACCTCTCAGGACACTCCTCAGTCGCCTCGCGTGCTGGTGGTGAGCAAGGCCATGGCGGAGCGATTCTGGCCCGGCCGCAGTGCCTTGGGACAGCGCTTGCTGTCGGCCGATTCGCGCACGCCCTATGAAATCGTGGGCGTTTCTCAGGACTACAAGATGCGCACCGTGGGCGAGTCTCCGCGGCCCGTCGTTCACTTCTGCTCCGATCAGACCCGGGCCGGGTCGAGCGCCATCCTGGTGCGCAGCGCCGGGCCCGCCAAGGAACTGCTGCCGCTACTGCGCGACGAAGTGCTGGCCTTTGATCCCGATGCCGTTTTCCTGGAGTTCGGCACCCTGCGCGCGGAGGCCGACCGCTCTCTCTTCGGAGTCCGGGCCGGGGCGGTGTTCCTGAGCGGATTCGGCGTCTTCGCACTGTTTCTGGCTTCGGTGGGACTCTACGGCGTCATCGCCTACTCGGTCTCCGGACGCAAGCGCGAGATCGGCACTCGCATGGCTCTGGGAGCGCGAGCCGGGGACGTGCAGCGCCAGGTGGTGCGCGAGGGCATGGGCATGGTGCTGATCGGCGCTCTGCTGGGACTGGTGCTGGCCGGGCTCTTGAGCCAGGTCTTGAGCGCCGTCCTGTACGGCATCCGTCCGCTCGATCCCCTCTCTTTCTTGAGCGCTGTGGCCTTGCTGGTGGCAGTGGCTCTGTTGGCCAACTACATCCCGGCCCGCCGTGCCTCCCGCATCGATCCCCTGCTGGCCCTGCGGGCCGAATAAGCTAAGGGCGCTTACGCTGGCGGACCAGCCTTGGTAAACTCCTGCTGATGGCTGATTTCGATGCGCGTGAAATGTGGAGGCCTTCCAGCCAAGCGGCAGAGAAGGCCCATATGGCCCGCTTCATCCGCAGGGTCGGGGAGCGCTTCACCGAGGTGAGCGATTACCCCAGCCTCTACCAGTGGTCGATCGACCATCCGGGCGAGTTCTGGCCCGCCGTATGGGAGTACTGCGGGATTGTGGCCCGGCGGCCCTGGGACGAAGTGGTCGATGACGTCACACTGATGCCGGGAGCTCGTTGGTTCGCCGGAGCTCAACTGAATTTCGCCGAGAATCTGCTTGCCAAGGGCAGCGACGACCGCGCGGCCATGGTCTTTTGGACCGAACAGGGCCGCGTCGGCGAGACCTCTTATGCTCAACTGCGGGCCCAGGTGTCCCGCTTGTCGCGGGCCATGGTCGAGGCCGGGGTCAAGGAGGGCGACCGGGTGGCCGCCTACCTGCCCAACCGGCCCGAAACCGTGATCGCGATGCTGGCCGCCGCCTCCATCGGAGCCCTCTTCTCATCCTGCTCTCCCGACTTCGGCGTCAACGGCGTGCTCGACCGCTTCGGACAGATCCAGCCCAAACTGCTCTTTGCGGCCGCCGGCTACCAGTGGGACGGCAAGTCCATCGATTGCCTGGAGAAGACGGCTCAGATCGTCCAAGCCATACCTGAAATCGAGAGAACCGTCATTCTGCCCGCCGTGGGCGCGAGTCCGCAACTGGGCCAGGTTCGCGACGCCCAGCATTGGGAGGACTTCTTGCAGAGCGTCCCGCAGGGTTCCGGCGAGTTCCAGCCCCTGCGCTTCGACCATCCCCTTTACATCATGTACTCGTCGGGCACCACCGGGAAGCCCAAGTGCATGGTTCACGGAGCTGGCGGGACTTTGCTTCAGCACCTCAAAGAGCACGTGCTGCATGGTGATTTGAGCTCCCAGGACCGTATTTTCTACTACACCACCTGCGGATGGATGATGTGGAACTGGCTGGTCAGCGGACTGGCTACGGGAGCGACGCTGCTGCTCTATGACGGCGCCCCCCTGCCCAAGTCCAATCCGGCCGTCCTCTTCGATCTGGCCCAGCAGGAGGGAATGACCGTCTTCGGCACCAGCGCCAAGTACCTGGCCCTGGCGGAAAAGGCCGGCTTGCGTCCGGCCCGCAGTCATGACTTGAGCGCTTTGAATTCGATGCTCTCGACCGGCTCGGTACTGAGTCCCGAGAGCTTCGACTACGTCTACCGCGACGTCAAGTCCGACCTGCGCCTGAGTTCCATCACGGGAGGGACCGACCTGATTTCCTGCTTTGCCCTGGGCAACCCGGTGGCTCCGGTCTTTCGGGGCGAGCTGCAATGCCTGGGGCTGGGAATGCGGGTGGAGGTGTGGGACGAAGAGGGCCGTCCTCTGCCTCCCGAATCGCCGGGAGAGCTGGTCTGCACCCAGGCTTTCCCCTCCATGCCGGTGGGCTTCTGGAATGATCCCGACGGCTCGCGCTACCGCAACGCCTATTTCCAGCATTTTCCCGGCGTGTGGCGGCATGGTGACTGGGTGGAGCGCACGCGGCGCCACGGGCTGATCGTCTACGGGCGCTCGGACGCCACCCTCAATCCGGGAGGCGTGCGCATCGGGACGGCCGAGGTTTACCGCCAAGTGGAGCAGTTCGAAGAGGTGTTGGAAAGCATCGTGGTGGGACAGCCCTGGGAAGACGACGTGCGGGTGGTGCTGTTTTTGCGCCTGCGTCCGGGGTTGGAGCTGGACGACGATCTCAGCCAACGCATTTGCCGTCGCCTGCGGTCTCAAGCCTCTCCCCACCACGTCCCCCGGAAGATCGTGCAGGTTCCCGATATCCCCCGCACCATCAGCGGCAAGATCAGCGAATTGGCCGTGCGCAAGGCGGTCCAGGGGCTGGAGGTCAAGAATACCGACGCCCTGGCCAACCCCGAAGCCCTGGACCACTTCCGCGACCGCCCCGAACTGCAGGCCTGATCGTGTGCAATGGCGCGACTCGGCCCAGGGCCTTGGGCGCTTTGACCCATCGAGGGCTCCCGGAAGAGCTCTGGGCGGGGTTGCTAAATGATCTTTTTTCAGTATCTTATATTTGCATCGGTGGACTGGACCCGGAGTTGCACCGAGTGCAGTGCGTGAGATGTTTCGAGCCACCTTGTTGCGTTATTCCACGCTTTCGGCGTTCGGACCTTTGCCGTCTGAAACCCAGGGTGGCGCCGCCGTCTCGCTTGCGCTCGCCAGGGCTGACCCTGGGCTGGCGAATTTGTCCCTTGCAGGGACAAGAAACGGAGGGCCTAGCTCAGAATTTATGACCGCCAGCACGAGGGCCACGAGGTGGCCAACAAGTTCACACACGGGTCAAGTTTCAGCGACCGCGGTGAAGGCTCAATTGCCCTCGGCGGTAGGAGGTCGCTCGCTTCGGTCTCGGCATTTAACCCCAACAGGAGCAAGATCATGATCAGCAAGCGCAAAGCGGAGGTTCTGGTGGCGGGAGCGGGGCCGGTCGGATTGTTTGCGGCCCTTCAACTGTCGCGCCAAGGGCTTCAGGTGCAGGTGGTGGACGAAGAATGGCGCACCACGGCCCGCAGCTACGCCTTGGCCCTCCACCCGAGCACCCTCGAATTGATGGATGAGATGGGCATGGCCGAGGAACTCATCGCCAAGGGACGCCGCTTGGAGCGGTTGGTTTTCTGCGACTCCGAGGGTCCCCGGCGGCGGGTCGAATTCAGCAAGTTGGAGGGCCGTTTCCCCTTCGTTCTGGTGCTGCCCCAGCGGGCGCTGGAAGCCGCCCTGGTGGACCGGCTCAAGGCCGAAAAGGTGGAACTCGATTGGAACCACCGGGTGGAGAGGCTGGAGGTAGGGGCCGACTCGGTTGCCGCCACCATTCACCGTCTCAGCAAAGAGGGTGCCGGCTACTCCATCTCAAGCTCGGAGTGGTACGTCGACAAGAGCCTGACCCGCGACTACAAATTCGTAGTGGGAGCCGATGGTCACCGCTCCGTGGTGCGCCGCAGTCTGGGAATCGAATTCGAAGACTTCGGCTCGCCCGAGGTGTACGCGGTTTTCGAATTCCAGGCCGATCAGGACGACAGCGATGAAGTGGCGGTGGTGCTGGACGACGGGTTCACTTCCGTTTGCTGGCCGCTGGAGTCGGGTGCCTACCGATGGAGCTTTCAACTGCGCAGCGATCAGGACTTCATCGATCCGCGGCGCAAAAGCCGGCTGGCGGTGCAGGTGGGCGGACGGTCCTATCCCCATCTCGACAAAGAGCGCCTGCTGCAACTCATCGAGGAGCGCGCTCCCTGGTTCCGTCCCGCCTTCAAGGAGATGTACTGGTCGTTGGCCATTCGCTTCGAGCACCGCCTGGCTTCCTCGTTTGGAGAGGGCCGGGCCTGGCTGGCCGGCGATGCCGCACATCTGGCCTCTCCGGTGGGCGTGCACAGCATGAATGCGGGGCTTCAAGAAGGCAAGCAGTTGGCTTCCATGATCCATGGCGTGCTGCGCCACGGAGATCCTTTCGCTGACATGGTCAAAGGCGAGAGCATGCGCTCGGCGCGTCCCTCCATGGAGGCTTATGCCGAGTCCCAGAGAGAACTCTGGCGCTGCCTCCTGGACATCGACTGCGTGCCGCAAGCGGGCCCTTCAGCCGACGACTTCACGCGCCGAAACGCCACCCGCATACCCTCCTGCATCCCTGCCTCGGGGCAGCATCTGCAAGACCTTGTGGGGCAACTCGGACTGACGCTGCCCAAGCCCGCGCCGGCGTCTTCCTCCTGACCCTATTCGCCGGCCTGGTGGACCACGATCTGGTCGAAGGGGATGTCGATGCCTGCAGCGTTGAGGTCGTCGTATACGTTGACCTTAACTTGGTGCAGCATGTTGTACAGGTCGGCCGAGGTGGCCCAGACCTTGACGTTGATGTCGAGCGAGGAGGCTCCGAATCCGCTGAACACCACCTTTGGAGCAGGATCTTCCAGCACCAGTTGGCAGCGTTCCGCCGCCCCCTGCAAGACCTGCAAGGCCTGCGTCAGGTCGGTTCCGTAAGCCACGCCGATGCTGACGTCCCCGCGCAGGGTGCCCAGGGTCGTATGGTTGACGATGCTGTCTCCCGTCACCCGGCTGTTGGGAATGATGATCTTCTCGTTGTCGGGTGTGATCATGACGGTGGCGAAGAGTCCGATTTCCTCCACCTTTCCGGTGTGCCCCCCTCCCGTCACCTTGTCTCCGATGGTGAAGGGACGGAAGAGCAGGATCATCACCCCCGCCGCGAAGTTGGAGAGACTGCCTTGCAAGGCCAGTCCCACGGCCAGGCCGGCGGCTCCTAAGAGGGCCAGGAAGCCGGCCATTTGGATTCCGATCTGGCTCAGCGCGGCGATGGCCGCGGCTGCCAGCACCGCATACTTGACCAGTTGGGAGATGAAGCGCTTGAGCGCCTCGTCCACGCTGCGTTTGCCCAGGCTGCGGCTGGTCAGCGAGTAGGCCCACTTGGAAACCACCCATCCCACGAAGAGGATGATCAGAGCGGTGACCAAGAGGTAGGAATAGTTGATAACGTAAATCCAAACCTGATCCATATCGATTGCCATGCTTGCATCTCCTATGCTGAGGGGGCGGGCTCCGAGGCCGCTGCCGCCTTGCGTCTAGTCGATTGATACCCTATTCGGCCACAAGGGTAAAGTCCCAAGGATCCGCGGCACGGTCGGCGGCCCCTTCCGCCTGACCGTTTCTTCCATCCGGGTATTGGCTCGAACTGGCAGCGCTGCTCGTGAGTTGGGGGCTTGGATGTTGGAAGTTCGACCGCAGGTCGTTTATAGTCGAAGTGTGAAAAACAAACCTCGCCGAGGTTCTCTATAACGTCCGGGGAGGGAGGACAGATTATGAGTGACAATCCCCTCAGATTACGCAAGATACACCACGTTGAATTCTGGGTCGGCAACGCCAAGCAAGCGGCTTTCTTTTACCGCAATGCCTTCGGATTTTCCCAGACCGGCTACTCGGGTCTGGAGACGGGCAAGCGCGACCGCGCCTCCTATCTGCTGGAGCAGGGAAAAGTGCGTTTCGTGCTCAGCACCCCGCTCAACTCCGACAGTCCTCTGGCCCGCCACATCAATCGCCACGGCGACGGGGTCAAGGACATCGCCTTTCACGTCGACGATGCCGACGCAGCCTATCACGAGGCCCTCAAACGGGGGGCCGAAAGCGCCTTCGAACCTCGCGACGTCAGCGATGACAAGGGCACCGTCCGCCGCGCCGCCATCAAGACCTACGGCGACACCATTCATTCCTTCATCTCCGATTCCGATTACCAAGGCGACTTTCTGCCCGGTTTTCGGCCCGCCTACGTTGCCGGCCAGGGACTGGGAATCCTGCGCATCGACCACATGGTGGGAAACGTCGAATTGGGCAAGATGAACTATTGGGCCGACTGGTATTCCAAGATTCTGGGCTTTGAACGCTACATCACTTTCGACGACAAGGACATTTCCACCGAGTACACGGCCCTGATGAGCATCGTCATGTCTGACGGCTCCTATTCCATCAAGTTTCCCATCAACGAGCCGGCCCGAGGACGCAAGAAGAGCCAGATCGAGGAGTACCTCGACTTTTACGAGGGGCCCGGCGTTCAGCACATCGCCATGCTCACCGACGACATCGTGCGCACCGTGAGCGGCCTGCAGTCGCGCGGCATCGACTTTCTCACCGTCCCCGACGCCTATTACGACGCCCTGCCCTCGCGGGTGGGAGAGATCGACGAAAACATCGAGGCTTTGCGCAAGCTGGGCATTCTGGTGGACCGGGACGAGGAAGGGTACCTGCTGCAGATCTTCACCCGTCCCGTGGAAGACCGTCCCACGCTCTTTTACGAGATCATTGAACGTCACGGCAGCCGCGGCTTCGGAAAGGGCAACTTCAAGGCCCTCTTCGAGTCCATCGAGCGCGAACAAGAACTGCGGGGCACGCTCTAAGAGCCGGCCCCTGGAGGTGGCTATGCCTATCTATCACACCCTTGGAGAGATACCCAAGAAACGTCATATCGCTTTTCGCAAGCCTCAGGGCGGACTCTATCCCGAGGAGTTGGTGGGCAACAAGGGGTTCGTGGGACCCTCCTCGCTGCTCTATCATCTGAATCCGCCCACCCAGATCAAGGAGATGCGCCACCTGCGCCATCTCGATTGGAGTTCAGAAGATCAGCCCGAGGTGCGGCACCGCCATTTCCGCACCGGCGCCCTTTCAGGCACGAAGAGCCCCACCCTCGACCGCATCCCGGTGCTCTTCAACAACGACGTGGCCCTGAGTTATGCGGAGCCTTCGGAAAAAGCTGAAGATTTCTTCTACCGCAACGCCCAAGGTGACGAACTGGTCTACGTCAGCGATGGAGAGGGACGCCTGGAGACACCCCTGGGCAACCTCTCCTTCGGACGGGGCGACTACCTGGTGATTCCGCGGGGGATCCTGCACCGCTATCGCCTCTCGGCCGACAAGGTCCGCTTTCTGGTCATCGAAAGCGCCGGCTACATCCGCACCCCGCGCCGCTACCGCAACGAGTTCGGACAACTGCTGGAAGGAGCTCCCTTCAGCGAACGCGACATCCGCCGGCCCAAGGACCTGTCTTCGCGCGAGGATTCGGGAGAATTCCGCCTGGTCATCAAGAAAGGATCGGCCCTCACCGAAGTGATCCTGGCCCACCATCCTTTCGACGTGGTGGGATGGGACGGCTACTACTATCCCTGGGCCTTCAACATCAACGATTTCGAACCCAAGGTGGCCCGGGTGCACTTGCCTCCTCCCGTCCATCAGACTTTCGAAGGGGACGGCTTCGTGGTGTGCTCCTTCTGCCCGCGCCCTTACGACTTCGATCCCGAGGCGGTGCCCGCGCCCTACAACCATTCCAACGTCATGAGCGACGAGGTCCTTTACTACGCCTCTCCCGAGTTCATGAGCCGCAAGGGCATCGAGTACGGCTCCATCACGCTCCATCCCGACGGTATTCCCCACGGGCCGCATCCGGGTAAGGCGGAAGAGTCGATGGGCATGAAGGAGACCAAGGAACTGGCAGTCATGCTCGACACCTTCCGTCCCCTCAAAGTCAGCCGTCAAGCGCTGTCGGTGGAGGACCGCGATTATCAGTATTCTTGGCTGGGCCAATCATAAATTCGGCGGCCGGAGAGATTTTCTGTCCCCCAGGTGTCAGAAACAAGGCTTATGATGTCGATGGACATTGCCGAAGAGGTCTGATGGATAAAGACTGAAAACGTAAGGAGATCGCACCATGGCAGGTACCGAACTCAAGGAGCGCTTGGCCCACGTGGCGGGACGCATCAGCCGCATCAGCGGGCAACTCGACGCCTTGCGCGACCAACTGGACGAGGACCGCGAGGCGTTGGAGCAGGCGGTGCCGGCACAGGCCCCGGCCGGCGAGGCGGCGCCCGGGCAGTTGGAGCTGGAATACGTCAATGAGGCGCTGCGCAAACTGCTCTACGGGGAAAGCCAGGAAGAGATCCTCGATATCTATCTCGAGGAGGCTCAGAGCTTCGTTCAGCGGGCCATTCTTTTCCTGCAGCGGGAGGGCCGCTATGTGACCTGGAAGAGCTACGGTTTCGATCCGGAAAGCATCCGCGACATCGCCCTTCAAGATCCTTCAGACGCCATCGTGCGCTCCGCCCATCAGCGCCAACTCATCTACCGCCGCGATCATCCAACCGACTCCATGCCCTGGCTGGCTCACACCGGCAATCTGCCCCGGGCGACCTTTTGCATTCCGCTGGTCTTCGACAACACCGTCCCGGTGGTCTTCTACGGAGACTCCGACGACTCCATCGCCATCGATTCGCTGGAACT
Organism: Acidobacteriota bacterium; assembly: GCA_035471785.1. Lineage (NCBI taxonomy): Bacteria > Pseudomonadati > Acidobacteriota > Acidobacteriota bacterium. The sequence continues at coordinate 36,609 of DATIPQ010000013.1, read as the reverse complement.
GCTGACCCACCTGACGGTGCTGGTGCTCAAGAACAACTATCTCCAGCAGGCGTTGGCCGGTGAAGCAACTGCCCTGGCCGGCGTAGCCGCTCCTCAGCCTCCCGAGACGCAAACAGAGCCGCAAGAAATGGAGGAAGCGGTCGAGGAAGAGGCGGCTGAAGCCGAGCCTGAGGAGGTGGCCGAGCCCTCCGCCCAGCCCGCGGTCGCCGAATCGGTGATGTCCGAGGTCGATTTCCCGCCGCCGGCCGAACCCCAGGCCGAACCGGCTGCTGAGCCCTTCCGGGAAGAAAGGGTCGAGCAGGACGATTACCAGGAGGTGGCCGAGACTTCCTTCGAGCAGGCTTCTTCCGGTCCCCAGCCGGACGCCGAGGCGGTGGCTTCGGCGGCTTTGGAGGAAGAGGCGGATGCGCAAGAGGAACGGGAATCTTCACCCGAAGAAGTCGCTGAAGAAGTGCTGGACGAGCACTTGCAGGCTCCCCTCGAAGAAGAGGCGGACGACGACTTTGACTTCGAGCTTCCCGCAGAGGAGGAGGTCCGGTTCGAAATCGACCTCGATACCACTCCCGAAGTCGAAGAAGTCATGACCCAAGCCGCCCAGGAGAGCGAGCAAGAGGTGGCCGAAGCGGAGCCCCGAGAGGCCGAGACCCAAGAGGCCGAGACCCACCAAGAGCCGCTAGAGGAAGAGGCCGCCCGGCCTGAAGAGTCCTCGTTTGACGTGCCGCCCGAACCTAGCTTCGAAGAGCCCGTCCAAATCGAGCCCGAGCCAGAACCGGAACCCGAACCGGAACCTCAGGCCGAAGAGGAGCCCGAGCCGGTGTCGAGCCTCTCCTCCGAAGAAGAGAAGAAGGTTCACGACGACGCCCGGCGCTTTGCCCGCCTGTTGGTTTCCGAGATCAAGCTGTACAACGAGGAACAGGTTGAAAACGGACGGGTCAATGCCGACCTTTACGAGCGTCTGACCCGCGATATCGACCGCAGCCGCGACATGTACAGCAAACGCGTTCACCCCGAGGTGGCGCGGGCTGTCGACTATTTCCACGAGGAACTGGTGCGCATCCTGGCCAAGGGAGACGAGTCCTTGCTGGGAGACAGCTACCCGGGCGCCCGGAGCTGACACGGGTCGGTCAGGCGGTCAGCCCCTACTTCCCCGAGGGGAAAGCGAACATTGGTGGAAGAAAACCGAGACTCCCGTCCCGCCAGAGTCAGTGCCAAGGCGGCTTCCTTCAGCGAGTCGGTGATTCGCGAGATGACCCGCCTGGCGGCTCGCCATTCGGCCCTCAACCTGGCTCAGGGCTTTCCCAATTTCGCCGCTCCCCAGGAGATCAAAGACGCCGCCTGCCGCGCCATTCAGCAAGACATCAATCAGTACGCGGTCACCTGGGGCTCCCCCCGCCTGCGTCAGGCGCTGGCCGAGAAATACCGCCGCTTCTATGACTGGGACGTCGATCCCGACCGTCACATCACGGTGGCCTGCGGAGCCACCGAGTGCATGATCGCCGCCATCCTGGCCGTAGTCGACCCGGGCCAGAAGGTGATGGTCATCGAGCCTTTTTACGAGAACTACGGCCCCGACACCATCCTGGCCGGCGCCGCCCCCGTCTACATCTCGCTCGATCCGCAGCGCGACTGGGCTCTCGATTTCGAGGAGATGGAAAGCGTGTTGAAGCGCGAGTCCGACTCGGGGGCCGCCGTGCGGGCCCTCATCCTCAATACGCCCCACAATCCCACCGGAAAGGTCTTTTCGAGACAGGAGCTGGAGCGTATTGCTCAGTTGGCCTGCCAATACGACTTCTACGTCATCACCGACGAGATCTATGAGCACATCGTCTATGACGGCCATCAGCACTTCCCCATCGCGCTCATGGAGGGGATGGCCGACCGCACCATCACCGTCTCGGGCATGTCCAAGTCCTACAGCGTGACGGGTTGGCGCATCGGCACCATCATCGCCGCGCCCGACCTGTCGGATGCCATCCGCAAGGTGCACGACTTCCTCACCGTAGGAGCCGCCGCACCCTTGCAGGAAGCGGGAGTGGCCGCCATGAACCTGCCCGACGCCTACTACCGCCAGTTGGCCGACGACTACCGGCAGCGACGCGACTACCTGCTGCCGGCCCTGGAGGAGGCGGGATTCCGCTTCAGGACTCCTTACGGCGCCTACTACGTGATGACCGACATCAGCGCCATCACCGAGCAGGACGACGTCAGCTTCGTGCGCCGCATGATTACCGAATTCAGATTGGCCGCCGTGCCGGGCAGCAGCTTTTTCCACCATAAGCCGCTGGGCAGCCGCTACGTCCGCTTTGCTTTCTGCAAGACGCTCGACCTGCTGGCGGAGGCTGCTGAGCGCATCGCAAAGATCGGGGCTTCGCGTTAGAATTCCCGCATGGAGAATCGCGACCTGGCCCTGGTCTTCAAGGAAATCGCCGACTTGCTGGAGATCACCGACGGCAATCCTTTCCGCATCCGCTCCTTCCGCCGGGCGGCCCAGGTCATCGACAACCTCAACTTCAGCATTCAGCAGGCTCTGGAAAGCGGCCGGCGCGACAAGGTGGAATCGATCAGCGGCATCGGCAAGGGGACGCTGGAGCGTATCGACGAGATTCTGGAGACGGGCGAGAGCAGCGACCTCCGCAAGCTCCTGGAGAAGGTCCCCGAGTCGTTGTTGCCCATGCTCAAGATCCCCAATCTGGGCCCTAAGAAGATCGCTCTCTTCTGGAAGGAACTCGACATCACCAGTCTCGATCAACTGGAGAAGGCTGCCGAGCAGGGCAAGCTGCGCGATCTGCCCCGCATGGGCGAGAAAAGCGAGGCCAAGATTCTCAAGGCGGTGCGCGAGAATCGCGGCGGAGACCAGCGTTTCCGCCTCGACGACGGACGCGAGGTGAGCGATGTGCTGATCGCTTACCTGCGCGAGAAAACCGATCTCACCCGCATAGCCGGCGCCGGAAGCGCCCGCCGCTGGAAGGAGACGGTGGGGGACATCGACATCCTGGTGAGCTGTCCCGATTCCGCCGGCGTGATCGATTGCTTTGTCGGACATTCCGACGTCAAGGAAGTGCTGGCCCAGGGCGACACCAAGGCCTCGGTGGTGCTGCGCCGGGGACTGCAAGCCGACCTGCGGGTTGTCGACGACGACAGTTTCGGAGCCGCCATGCAGTACTTCACGGGCTCCAAGGAACACAACGTAGTGCTGCGCGAAAGAGCCAAGCGTCAGGGCATGAAGATCAACGAGTACGGGCTCTTTCGCATCGAGGACGAGAAGAAGCTGGCCGGCCGCGACGAGGATGAGATCTACCGCAAGCTGGGGCTCGACCCCATCCCTCCCGAACTGCGCGAAAACCGGGGCGAGATCGAGGCCGCAGAGAAAGGCCGCCTGCCCCGGTTGATCGAGGAGGAGGACATCCGCGGCGACCTGCACATGCACACCACCGCTTCGGACGGCCGGGACAGCATCGAAGCCATGGCCGCCTCGGCTCTGGAGAGGGGATACGAGTACATCGCCATCACCGAGCACAGCAAGGCGCTGGCCATGACCGGGGGACTCGACGAGGAGCAGCTAGCCGAGCATTGCCGGGCCATCGACAAGATCAACGCCGAGACCGAAGGCATCCGCGTCCTCAAAGGGATCGAAGTCGATATCCTGAGCGACGGCCGACTCGACCTCAGCGACGAGGCCCTTTCTCAACTGGACGTGGTGGTGGCCTCCGTCCACAGCCGTTTCAACCTCAGCCGCCAGGAAATGACCGAGCGCATGTGCCGGGCCGCCGGCCATCCCTTGGTCAACATCCTGGGCCACCCCACGGGACGTCTGCTGACCCGCCGCAAGGCCTACGAACTGGATATCGAGGAGGTCATCAAAGCCTGCCTCGACAACCGCGTCTGCCTGGAGATCAACGCCCACCCCTCGCGCCTCGACCTGAGCGACTTGCATTGCCGCATGGCCCGCGACATGGGCGCGCTCATCAGCGTCAACTGCGACGCCCACGACGCCAACATGTTCCGCTATCTGACCTACGGCCTCCACACCGCCCGCCGCGGTTGGCTGACGGCCGAAGACGTCATAAACACCTATCCCTGGAAACGTCTCAAGAAAGTATTGAGCAAAGAAGAATACCGGTGAGGCTTGATTCCCATCCGGGAGCGGGTTAGCTTGGTGGTTCCCATGACTCTGAAAACGTGGACGCTTTGGTTGCTCCTGACAAGCAGCGCGATGGCGCAGACCTGGCAGTTCAGCGATGTGAGCCGCCAGGCCGGATTGAATGTGGAAGTGGTTTCCGGCACGGCCCAGAAGGAATTCCTGGTCGAAACCATGACCGGCGGCGTGTGCGTGCTCGATTTCGACGGCGACGGCCATCCCGACGTTTACTTCGCCAACGGCACCACCCGCGAGCACTGGAAAAAAGGGAGCGGGCCCAGCGGCCGCCTGCTGCGCAACCTGGGAAACGGAACTTTTCTGGACGTCACCGAGCGAGCCGGAGTGAGCGACAGTTCCTGGAGCATGGGATGCGTGGCCGCCGACTACGACGGAGACGCAAGAGTCGACCTCTACGTCACCAACTTCGGACCCAATCTGCTCTACCGCAACCGCGGCGACGGCACTTTCGAGGAGGTGGCCGCCAAGGCCGGCGTGGCGGATGAGCTGTGGAGCACCGGGGCCGCCTTCGGAGACTACGACAAGGACGGCGACCTCGACCTCTACCTGGCCAACTACGTCGATTTCGACTTCGACAAGCCGGCCGGCGATCCCCGCTTTTGCGCCTTCCGTGGCGTCAGCGTGGCTTGCGGTCCGCGCGGGCTGCCGGGCGCCCCCGACCGCCTCTTCCGCAACCGCGGCGACGGCACCTTCGAGGACGTGTCCCGACTGGCGGGCATCGCGTCCGCCGACAAGCTCTACGGCTTCCAGCCCCTCTTCAGCGACTTCGACATGGACGGCGACCTGGACATTTTCGTGGCCAACGACTCCCGTCCCAACTTCCTCTGGCAGAATCGAGGCGACGGCACTTTCGAGAACGTCGCCCTTTTCGCGGGCATGGCCTACAATCAGGAAGGACGCGAGCAAGCCTGCATGGGAGCCGATGCCGCCGACTTCGACGAGGACGGCGATTTCGACCTCTACTCGACCAACTTTTCAGACGACTACCACGTCCTCTACCTGAACGGCGGGGACATGTACTTTTCAGACCACACCTTCAAGGCCAAGATCGCCCAGGTGACCTTCCAGTACCTGGGTTTCGGAGCCCTTTTCGCCGACTTCGACAACGACGGACGCGTCGACATCTTCGCCGCCAACGGCCACATTTATCCCGAAGTCGACGCCTTCAACCTGGGCAGCAGCTACAAGCAGCCCAACCAGCTCTTCCGCAACCTGGGTTCCAACCGCTTCCAGGAGATGAGCTCGGAACTGGGGCCGGGGCTGAGCCTGGTCAAGTCGAGCCGGGGCGCGGCCCTGATCGACTACGACTCGGACGGCGACCTCGACATCCTGGTCTCCAACCTCGACGACCGGGCCGACCTGCTGCGCAATGACCTTTCCCCCCAAAAGGCCTGGCTGCAGGTGGTTCTCAAGGGAGAGGGGGCCAACACCCAGGCCGTGGGGGCCAGAGTCACCGTGGTGGCCGGTTCCCGCCGCTGGCTGCAGGAAGTGAGGGCGGGGTCCAGCTACCTTTCCGACAGCCAGCGCATGCTCCATTTCGGATTGGGCGAGATCGAGAAGATCGATCATCTTGAAGTGGTCTGGCCCTCCGGAGCCAGGCAGGTGGTGGAAAACGTCCCTCTGCGCGCCCGCGTCGAGATCGCACCCGGCAGCCCGCTCCAGCGTCTGCGCTGAGCAGGGAAGGATTCCCACAGAGCCTTTCAGTTGCTCCCTGCATGTTAGAATATGACCCGTCATGAGGACGGTGAAGAGCATTCTCGACAAGGTCTATCAGGGCGGGAGAATCACTTCTTCCCAGGCCTTGGCGCTGATGGAAAGCGAGGGCGCCCTGCACGAGATCGGCAAGGCGGCAGACTACCTGCGCTGGCAGAAGCATCCCCGCAAGGTGGTGTCCTTTCTCATCGACCGCAACATCAACTACACCAACGTCTGCGTGGCCCGCTGCACCTTCTGCAACTTCTACCGCAAGCCCCGCCATGAAGAGGGTTACCTGCTGCCGACCGAAGAGATCTGCAAGAAGGTGGAAGAGACGGTGGCTCTGGGAGGCACCGGCATCCTCATGCAGGGAGGCATGAATCCCGACCTCAAGATCGACTATTACGAAGATCTTCTGCGCACCCTGAGGGAACGCTTTCCCAACGTTCACCTGCATTGTTTCTCGCCGCCCGAAGTGGTGGTGCTGGCCAAGCTCTCCAAGCTGACGCTTCGCCAGGCCATCCGCCGTTTGCGCGACGCCGGACTCGATTCCATTCCCGGGGGCGGAGCCGAGATCCTGACCGACCGCTCGCGCAAGGAGATCAGCCCGGGCAAGTGCAGCAGCCAGGAATGGCTGGAAGTCATGCGCATCGCCCACCAGGAAGGCCTCACCACTACCGCCACCATGATGGTGGGCAGCGGCGAGTCGTTGCGGGAGAGGGTCGAGCACCTTCAGCGCATCCGCGAGCTGCAGGACGAGACCGGCGGCTTCGTGGCCTTCATCCCCTGGAACGTGCAGCTTGAAGGGACGCCCATGAGCCAGCATGTGAAAGAAGAGATGGGGCCGGTGGAATACCTCAAGCTGCTGGCTATCTGCCGCATCTTCCTGGACAACATCGAGAACATCCAGGTCTCCTGGCTGACCCAGGGGCTTCAGGTTGGACAAATGGCGCTTTTCTTCGGCGCCAACGACGTGGGTTCGATCATGATCGAAGAGAACGTCATTTCCACCGCGGGAGCCAACTACAAAGCCGAGGCCAGCGACCTCATCAAGCTGGTCGAAGAGGCCGGTTTCACTCCCCTCCAGCGCGACACCCTTTACCGCACCTTCCGCAAGATCGCCTGAGGGCGTTCGCCGCCTGAGCGCTGCAAATAACAATGAGCAGCTTGGCGCAAGAAACCGCGGCTCGGTCCTAACCCATTTCCCTACATGGGCTTCGCTGCCGCTTGACAAGTCGCAGTAATTCATTGACTTCGCCTTCTCCATTCCATTATTGTTGGTGGGATTTTCGGTCTACAGCGAAAGGGAAGGGCGACCTTGAAAAAGATCCGGCTGCCCAGGCGGTTGCGGGCCTGTCAGAGGCTCCTCTCGGCTTCTTCAAGTTCGTCGATTTCGGCATCCGAGGAGGAAGCATGAAGATGAGAATTGTGACTCTGGGGGTGGCCTTGGCCCTCTTGACGAGTTCCATTCTGGCGCAGTCGCAGGCCAACACCGCCAATCTGGCCGGAGTGGTGCGCGACCAGTCGGGAGCGATCGTTCCGGGGGCCGAGGTTTCGGCGACCAACAGTTCCACGGGACTGGTCCGCAACACCATTTCCGATTCCGACGGGTCCTACCAGTTTCTCAACCTCCCCCCCGGGGAGTACACCGTCCGCGCCTCCACCGAAGGTTTCGCGACCGCAGTCATACAAGGTGTGGAACTGACGGTGGGCCAGTATGGGAACCTCGACATCGAGCTCAGGGTTTCGGCCACCCAGGAAGAAGTTGTGGTGATGGGCAATGCCGACATCGTGGAGAAACAGAAGACGGCTCAAGCCAACACCATAAACCAAAAGGAGATCCACAATCTGCCCATCAACGGACGCAACTTCCTCGATTTCGCCCTCCTCACTCCTGGAGTCAGCGACAAATCGACATTCGTAACCGATGCGGCCGTGCAGACCCCCACCTCGGGGCTTTCCTTCGGCGGGCAGGACCAGCGCTCAAACTACGTCACCATCGACGGCGTCGACAACATGGACGTCATCTCCAACTCGGTGCGCGCAACCCTCAGCCAGGAGGCCATTCAAGAGTTTCAGATCGTCCGCAACACCTTCTCGGCCGAATTCGGAAGGGCCCGGGCCGGCGTCATCAACATTGTCAGCAAGTCGGGAACCAACGCCTTTCACGGCAACGCCTTCTGGTTCTTCAGAAACGACTCCCTGGACGCCCGCAACGCCTTCGCCCGCCAAGAGGATCCGCCTTTTGACCGCGATCAGTTCGGGGGCACTTTCGGCGGACCCATCGTGCAAGACAAGACCTTCTTCTTCTTGAGCTACGAGCGCTTGGACCGGGAGGAATCGCTTTTCGTCACCTTCCTCGACGACCCCTCCATATTCCAGCCCACGGCTTCCCAACTGGAACTGTTCGGGTTTTTTGCCTCCACCGGCATCCCGACTCTGGCGGGGCTTGCCGAGGCCTTCGTCGGACAGGCGGCGGGAGTGCTGAGGACGTTGCCGGCCAACTTTCCCGGAACCTTGGCCCGGTTTCAAGAAGAGAGCGGGACCTTCCCCTTTATGGCCGATCAAGACACCTTCTCCGCCAAAGTCGACCATTCCTTCTCCCATAACAACACCCTTAACCTGCGCTTCAACTGGACCGACAGCTTCCGCGACGGCGCTGAGTTCGGGGCCCTGGACGCCGTCAGCAACGGCGTTTCCTTCGACACCGAAGACATTTCCTTCGTCCTCTCCGACACCCACGTTTTTTCGCCCACTAAGCTGAACGACTTCAAGTTCCAGTACTCCTACCGCGACTTTCAGGTCCCCACCAACGACCCCATCGGGCCTCAGATCGCCCTTTCCGGTGTGGCCGAGTTCGGGCAGGAGTTCTTCAATCCCACCGGATATGAGCAGGATATCTTTCAGTTCGTCGACAATTACACATGGATCGCCGGCGGACACACCATCAAGACGGGAGTCGATTTCAACGTCCTCGACTTAAGCGGGTTTGCCGAGGTCTTTCTGGGCGGGGAGTTTTCCTTCGCCGGCAACACCATTCCCCTGGGCGGAATCCTCGACGCGCTGCTGGGTCCTGGAAACGCCGCCGGACTGGCCCGCGCCTTGGCCACTCCAACCGCCGCCGGAGGCTTGGGGCGTCCCGACCTGGTGGGGCATATCGCCGGCACCAACGCCGCCCTGACGGCCGTCCAATCCTTCAACTTCGGACTACCCATCACCTACTTCCAGGGCTTCGGTGATCCCAACACCAATGTCAACTACAAACAGTTGGCCTTCTTCGTTCAGGACAACTGGCAGATCGCCCCCAACTTCACGCTCAACCTGGGGCTGCGCTACGACGTCGACTTCAAGCCCACCACCCAGAACGTCATCAACAACGCGCCGCCCTGGCAGTTGGATACCTTTTCCCTCGACGACAACAACAACTTTGCTCCTCGCCTGGGCTTCGCCTGGGACTTCCGCGGCGACGGACGCCAGGTGCTGCGCGGGGGCTACGGGATCTACCAGGCCAATTTCTTCCAGGCGGTGGTCTTCGTCTCCCAGGTGCTCTCGGGACAGATCTCCCAGGTCTTCACCGCTCTCTCCGATCCTTTCGGGCTGGGAGTCACCTCGGCTGACGTGTGGGAAGAGTTTCTAGGCACGGGCCAGTTGAACGAGCAGACCCTGGCCAGCGTGGGGCTGGACATCGGCACCACGCCGCCCGTTATTCTGCCGGCCGCCGGAGACGTCAGGAATCCTTACAGCCAGCAGGTCAGCTTCGGTTACGAGCAGCAGTTGGGCGCCGATACCGCCTTTTCGCTCGACTACATCCTCAACCGGGGAGTGGGGCTGATCCGTTCCCGCGACATCAACGTCAATCCGGTCGGCCCCAACCAATTCGCCGGGCTGCGCGATCCCAGCTTTCTGCAGGTCAACCAGATCGAAACCAGCGGCAGTTCCATCTACCACGGTTTCACGGGATCCCTGACGCGCCGCTTCCGCGGCCAGAACAACCTGCGCGTCAGCTACACGCTGGGCAAAGCCATTGACGACACCACCGACTTCATCACCCAGTTGCAGGGCAACGATCAGTCCAATCTGGCCGCCGAGCGCTCTCTATCAAGCTTCGATCAGCGCCACAGGCTGGTCATCAGCGGACTGCTCTCTTCGCCCTGGAGGGCGGGCGGCGGACAGGGCTTCGTCAAGAATCTCTTCGCCGACTGGCTCTTCTCGGGCATCAGCACCTGGTCGTCGGGCAAGCCCTTCAACCTGCTGGTCGGATTCGACCTCAACGGTGACGGACACGAGGAAACCGACCGGCCCACCCTGCAGGACGGCAGCACCATCGTAGGACGCAACACGGGTATGGGACCCAACACCTACACCTTCGACATGCGCCTCTCGCGTCAGTTCAACTTCAGCGACGACGTCAACTTCGAGTTCATCTTCGAGGCCTTCAACCTCTTCAACAACGTCAACTACTCGGGCGTCAACAACGTGGTCGGGCCGGTTGTGAGCAACGGCTTCGTGGACGGCAGCGAGAACATTCCTGCCAACCAGCCCTTGGGATTCACCGAAGCCTTTGATCCGCGTCAGATTCAGTTCGGCTTCCGCTTCAACTTCTGAGGAGGGAGATAGAAGAAAATGAAGAAAAACATCGTATCCATTTCGCTCGTCGCCTTTCTGCTGGCCGCTTTCTCGCTGGCCCAGCAAGGCCCTTCCCAGAACGACCCCGCGACCCCCCAACTGAGGCCGCGCCAGAACCCGACTCCGCCCAGCTTTCTCAACATCGTGGCGCTGGGAGACAGCCTCACTCTGGGCGTCAGAAGCGGAAGCGTCAACACCCAAGACCAGATCGAGGCCTACCCGGCTTTGATCTCGCGGCAGGTGGGAGCCTTTTTCTTCCTCCCGCTGCTCTTCGGGCCCACCATTGAACTGGTCGAACCGGGCCTTCCGCCGGTCACCAACGTGATCCCGGCGCCCGGCCAGGGACGCGTCTTTCCCTTGATCACGCCTCAGAATCTGGCAATCGGCGGCGCCGACGTTCTGGACGGCTTGACGGACCGTCCCGACTTCAACAGCCTGGCCGAAATCGATTCGCTCATCGACCTGATTCTGGGGCTGCCGCTCAACCTGCCTCAACTGCCGCCTGATCAACGCATGCGGGTCAGTCAGGTCGAGTTGGCCGTTGGCCTGCAGCCGACCTTCGTCATCTACTGGCTGGGCTCCAACGACGTGCTGGGCGCCGCCACTCAAGCCGATCCCTCGCTGGTGACTCCCTTCGAGGTCTTCAGCCAGGCCTACCAGCAGTCTCTGGGCGCGCTGCTGATGTTCACCGACGCTCAGATCATCGTGGCCAACATTCCCGAGCTGACCGCCATCCCCTTCCTGCAGAGCACTCAGGAAGTGGAAGCCATCGTGGGCGCTCCCATCCAAGCCATCGGGCCTATCCTGGGCATCGAGGACGGCGATTTCGTGACCTTGCTGGGATTGGGACTGATCGAGCCCATCCTGACCGGGCAGGCGCCCGGCCCGCTGCCTCCCAGCGTGGTGCTGACGGCAGAGGAAGCCGCCACCATGACCGCCGCCACCAACCAGATGAACGGCTTCATCGCTCAGTTCGCGGGAGCCGTGGGCGTTCCCGTAGTCGACATCAACTCCTTCATCCGCGACGTCGACGAGAACGGATTCCAGGCCGGTCAATTCACCCTCACCACCGATTTTCTGGGAGGCGTCTTCAGCCTCGACGGGGTCCATCCCAACGCCACCGCCCAGGCCGCCGTGGCCAACCTGTTCATCCAGCGCATGAACGAGTTCTGGGGACTCTCCATCCCGCTGATAGACTTGGAGGCGGTTGCGGCCAACGACGACCTGGTGCTCAAGGGCGAAACGGCTGGACAGGTGATCGATCCCCGCAACATGAGGCGCTACGGATTCGACGCCGCCCGCAGGGCGGTCGAGATCATCAACCCGGAACTGGTGAAGGAGGCGCCCCAACAGCCCGGCGGGTCGCCATTGCGTCCGCGCGGCGGCTCAGGTTGGCGTTGATGCCGGATGCCTGCGGGAGCGTCCGGGCCCGGGCAGCGATTGACAGGGAGGGGCCCCTGTGCTAGCTTCCCAAGCTTTGGAATTGTGACCCGCGGCGGAAGACGTCGACCGGTCTTTCGATAAGAGTTATTGGAGGAAAAGCATCATGGCACCCAAAGGGCGTTACCTTTTCAGTTCCGAGTCGGTCACCGAAGGCCATCCCGACAAGATGGCCGACCAGATCTCGGACGCCGTGCTCGACGCCATCATGGCCGAAGACCCCAATGGCCGTGTGGCCTGCGAAACCATGGTCACCACCGGTCTGATCGTGGTTTCGGGCGAGATCACCACCGAGGCCTACATCGATATCCCCCGGGTGGCCCGGGAAACCGTGCGGGGAATCGGCTATGACCGCGCCAAGTACGGCTTCGATTGCGATACCTGCGGCGTGCTTTCCAGCATCGACAGCCAGTCCCCCGACATCGCCCAGGGAGTCGATCCCGGCGGTGCCGGCGACCAGGGCCTGATGTTCGGCTTCGCCTGCCGGGAGACCGAAGAATTAATGCCGCTGCCCATCGAACTGGCCCACAAACTCACCCGCCGCCTCACCGAGGTGCGCAAGAACGGCACTTTGGACTGGCTGCGTCCCGACGGCAAGTCCCAGGTTTCCGTCGAGTACGACGGCTACCAGCCGCTGCGCCTCGAGGCCGTCGTCATATCCACCCAGCACAGCGAAGAGGTCGACAACGAGACCATCAAGCGGGAGATCACCGAACACGTCATCCGTCCGGTGGCCCCCCAGCAATGGATCGACGATGCCACCAAGATCTACATCAACCCCACGGGACGGTTCGTGGTGGGCGGCCCCCAAGGCGACTGCGGCCTGACCGGACGCAAGATCATCGTAGATACCTACGGCGGAATGGGCCGTCACGGGGGCGGAGCCTTCTCCGGAAAAGATCCCTCCAAAGTCGACCGCTCAGCCTGCTACATGGCCCGCTACATCGCCAAGAACTGCGTGGCCGCCGGACTGGCCGAGCGCATCGAGGTGCAATTGGCCTACGCCATCGGCGTGGCCGAACCGGTTTCCGTGATGGCCGATACCTTCGGCACCGGACGCATTGGGGAAATGGAGATCTGCCGCCTCATCCGCGACAGCTTCGAGTTGACGCCCAAGGGCATCATCGAGACTCTCGATCTGCGCCGGCCCATCTACCAGAATACGGCTGCCTACGGCCACTTCGGCCGCTCCGAGTTCTCCTGGGAGGAGACCGGCAAGGCCGCTGCCCTGCGTCAAGCCGCCGGCCTGCCCGAAACGGCTACCGCCTGAGGGATCGTTTGGGCCCGCCGTTCGAACTTGGAATGTCGAGCTTCGAACTCCGACCGGCTCGTCTCTGATATTCTGGTTGCCGGAATGTACAACCGCCAGACCGGCTTCAGATTCGGTCCCCAACTGACCCCGATGGTCAAGTACCTGATCATCGCCTGCGTGGCGGTGTTCATCTGGACCGCCTTGGGCGGCCTTGAGATCATTCAGATCCTGGGCCTGGTTCCGGCCCGCTTCTGGCCTCCTGATCTGTGGCTCTGGCAGGGGATCACCTACATCTTTCTGCACGGTGACTTCTTCCACCTGCTGATGAACATGTTCGTGCTCTGGATGTTCGGTTCCACCCTGGAGGCACACTGGGGCTCGAGTCAATTTCTGCGCTTCTTTTTCATCACCGGCATCGGCGCCGGATTGCTCTCGGCGGCCGTCGACTACTCATCCTACATACCCATCATAGGAGCCTCGGGAGCCATTTACGGACTGCTGGCGGCCTTCGGGATGCTCTTCCCCGAGCGGCCCATATTCATCTACTTCATCCTTCCCATTAAGGCCAAGTACTTCGTGCTCCTGACAGCCGGCTTGGTTCTTTTCTCTTCTTTAGGGGACGCTGGAAGCGGTATCGCTCATTTCGCCCACCTGGGCGGAATGCTGGTGGGCTTCCTCTACCTGAAGGGATGGCTCACGCCCAACGGCCTCCGCCAGGCCTACTACCGCTGGAAGATCAAGCGCATGCGCTCGCGCTTCGAGGTCTATGAAAACCGCAACCGCCCGGCCCAGTCCAAGCGCCGCGACGACGACTTCTGGATCAACTGAGAGAAATCGCCTGGGAGGGAAGGCGATCGGCCGACAGTAATGCGCCCTTTACGCATCGCCGAAAGTGCGATAATATTCGCATAGTCTCCCGCAGACCGGCAGCCGAATACGGTACACTGCCGCTTGTCGGATCAGTTGAGCGGAAAAGCGTCAAGCTTTCCAGCTTCCCGGCGGGTCACGTCTTGACCTCCGGCGGAGTCGTTTTCCATACTCGTCACTCGGTCTGACAAGAGAACGAACGAAAAGCATCGGACTCGACACGATATGCAGCTTTCTCAGATTCACAACCGCTGGAAGTTGGTGACCGGCTATATGCGCGGGACCAGCGACCTGGATGCTTTTCCCATGACGCTGATCGTCGAGAATACGGGCAAGTGCAACCTGAAGTGTCCCATGTGTCCCCGCGAGCTGGGCGAGTACGAGAACATCGACTTCGATTTCGACCTCTTCAAGCGCCTCATCGACGAGGTCAGCGGCCGCACGGAACTGGTCTTTCCCTGGGGCGGCGGCGAGCCCCTCATGAGTCCCGACCTCTTCAAGATGGTGCGCTACTGCAAGGACCAGGGCATTTACACGGTGGTCAGCACCAACGCCACCTTGCTCAACGAAGAGCGCAGCCGCCGGCTCATCGAAGCCGGACTCGACAACCTCATCATCGCATTCGACGGCACCACCAAAGAGGTCTACGAGAAGTACCGCAAAAACGCCATATTCGAAAAAGTCATCGCCAACATCCACCGCTTTTTGGAAATCAAGAAAGAGATGGAGTCGGACGTCTTCGTAGTCATGCAGATGGTGCGTCTGCCCGATAATGCCCACCAGACCCGCGACTTCTACAAGATGTGGGATCTGGAAGGCATCGACGAGATCCGCATCAAAGAAGACGAGATCGTCATCGAAGAGGTGGCGCTTGAAGAGCGCATCCAGCACGACCGGCGACGCAATCCCTGCTACCAGCTCTGGCAGGGTCCGCCCACCGTCAAGTACGACGGCGACTTTTTCCCCTGCTGCCACATGTGGCGCAGCGAACCCTTCGGCAACGTCAAGAATCAGTCGATACAGGAACTGTGGAACTCGCCCAAAATGCAGCGCATCCGTCAAGCCCATCTGGACGGCGATTTGCGGGACTACCCAGACTGCGCCAACTGCCACGCGCCCAATCCCGTGCTGCCTGTCATTCTGGGCACCTTCATGGTGGACATGTTCAAAGTGCGCCAGTGGATTCCCAAGATGGAAAAGATGGCGCTTTTCTACAAGATTCCGGCCTTCCGAGATCGCTAGGAGAAGCGATGAGCAAAGAACTCAACGTGCTGCTGATCAGGGCCAAGCCCACTTTCATGGACATGATATTGGGCATCCCTATCGGTCTGGCTTACATCGCCCCCATCGCGCGGCGCAACGGTCACTACGTGGAGATCATCGACCTGGCCCTGGAAGGCGACGCCGATCAGGCGCTCTTCGACAAGCTGGAGGAGCGCCGGTGGCATGTAGCCGGCTTCTCCTGCATGACCGCCGAATTCGAAGGCTCGGAGAAGGCCGCCCGCAAGCTGAAGGAGCGCCGTCCCGAGATCGTCACCATTTTCGGAGGACAGCATCCCACCATCGTCACCGAAGAAGTGGTGGCCCAAGGCTACTGCGACTTCGTGTGCATGGCCGAGGGGGAGGATACCTTCGAGGAGTTCCTGACCATGCTGACGCTGCCCCAAGGGCGGCGCGACTGGAGCCGCGTGGCCGGATTGGCCTACAAGGACGAGCAGGGCAGGCCCGTGCGCAATCAGCCCCGCACCTTCGTTTCCGATCCCGACGACATCCCCTTGCCGGCCTATGACCTGCTCGATCTGGACGCTTACGCCACCGCCGAGTCGGCCCGCTATACCCCCAAGTACAAGCGGGCCATACAGGTCTTTACCAGCCGGGGCTGCCCCTGGCATTGCAGCTACTGCCATGACCTGTTCGGAAAGAAGTTTCGTGCCCGCAGTCCCGAGCACGTGCTCTCCGAAATGCGCCTGCTCTACAACGAGTACGACATCCGCGAGTTCATGATCGAAGACGACATCTTCAACTTCGACATGGACCGCGCCAAGCGCATCTGCGACATGATCGTGGAAGAGGGAATGAAGATCGCCATCCAGTTCGGCAACGGCGTACGGCTGGAGCGGCTGGACGAGGAGCTGATCCAGAAGCTGGCCGCCGCGGGAACCCACTACATGGCCATCGCCGTGGAATCGGCCTCGCCGCGCATCCAGAGCGTCAGCCGCAAGTACCTCAAGCACTACCTGCTGCCCGACGTGCTCTCCTGGTGCCGCAAGTACGGCATCCGCACCATGGGATTCTTCATGATCGGCTTTCCCACCGAGACGGTGGAAGAGATCAAGATGACGATACGCTTCGCCTGCCGCAGCGATTTCGACGAGGCCCTCTTCTCGCTGGTGATCCCTTATGCCGGCACCGAATTGAGCCGCCAGGTGGAGCGGATGGGCATGCAGGACCACAACCGCAAGATCGATCATCTGCGCGAAGTGCCCATGATCCGCTCCGACGAATTCGACTTTCAAGGCCTCAAGAGGTGGCAGCGCAGGGCCTATCTGCTTTTCTTCCTCAGCCGCATGCGCTTTTTGCGCATGCTGCCCAAGCTCTTCTCGGTGCGTTCGGGAATGAAATACCTCAAGGCCATCGAGCGCAACTTCCTGCCCCAGTTCCTGCAGAGGGAATCGGCCGGATCGCGCATCAACTAATTGCAACCAAGGAGAAATCTTTCCAAGGCCGACATGTACCGTTACCCCGACTTTCCGGACCACGTCTACGTGGAGCTGACCAACATCTGCAACGCGCGCTGCACGATTTGCGCCACGCCCGCCATGAAGCGCAAACGGGCCATCATGTCTGAAGAGCTCTTTCAGCGCATCGCGGATGAGTGCGGGCGCCGCAAGGCCCGCAAGTTCCTCCCCTACCTGCACGGGGAGTCTCTGCTGGTCCCGGGAGTGACGGATTACTTCCGCTACATGCGCAAGGCTTCGCCTGAGACCCACATCAACCTGACCACCAACGGATCGAAGCTCTCCCCCGAGATCACCGAGGAACTTCTGGAAGACGATCTTGTGGACAGCCTCATCGTCTCCATCGACGGGGCCACCAAGGAGACCTTCGAGAAGATCCGCATCAACCTCAAGTGGGACCAGGTGCGCTCCAACGTGCTCAACTTCATCCGCCGCCGCGACGAGATGGGCAAAAGCGATCCCAAAGTGTCCATCGCCATGGTCACTGTGGAGGAGAACAAGTCGGAAAGGGAGCTTTTCAGAGAGGTTTGGAAAGAGGCCGACGAAGTGCGCTACTCGGTTTATTTCAACTGGGGCGGCAAGCTCGACAACAACGGACGCACGCCCCACAAGGTCAACTTCTGCGAGCGCCTCTACCATTACATCACCATCCTGGCCGACGGTCGGGTGGCGTTGTGCTGCTTTGACTCCGAGGCCGACTATGCAGTGGGAGACGTCACCGAGAACAGTATTTACCGGGTGTGGCATTCAGAGGAAATGAACGCCCGCCGCCGCCAGCTTTACCAGCGCGATTTCGAGAAGCTCAAAATCTGCGGCGACTGCGATTATCTCAATCACCCCAAGTGGGCGGCGCCGCTGGTGCGGATCCGTCCTTACATGCACCGCACCCTCCCCGGACTGACGGGTGCTGCCGAGAGGGCTTACAAGAACTGGCTGATGCGATGAAGACGGGCCGGCGCGCTCGGCTATAATAGGAACCTAACGATGGATTTCAGCAAGCCGCTGCAGGAAAACACGCCTCAGAACCTCCCCTGGCTGCGCCGGGAAAAGCGCGACCTGGGCAAGATCTTGATCGTCTATCCGGTGACGGGGATGGACGTAGCCGGCATCAACGTGGGACTGCCGCTGTCGGCTCTCTACCTGAGCGCCGTCCTCAAGCCCGCCGGCTATCGGGTGGAACTGATCGACGAGCGGCTTACCACCAACTTCGCCGAAGACGTGCGCCGCTCCATCGAACGGGAAAAGCCGGTGCTGGTCGGCGTCTCCTCCATGACCGGATTGCAGATCCGCGGCGGACTCAAGGCCGCCCGCGCCGTGCGCGACGTCGACCCCCGGGTTCCTCTGGTGTGGGGAGGCGTCCACCCCACCCTGTGCCCCGACTCCACCCTCAAGGACGAACTGTGCGACTACGTGGTGTTGGGCGAGGGCGAGATCACCCTTATCGAACTGGCCGACGCCCTGCGCCGTCAGGGCGGTCCCGACGCCGGCGACCTGGCCGCCATCCGGGGCCTGGGCTACAAAGAGGACGGCAAGCTGCGCTTCACGCCGGGGCGTCCGCTCATCGAGGAACTCGACGTCATCCCGCCTCCCGACTACGACCTCATCGACATGGAGCACTACTTCACCACGGCTCCTTCCACAGGGCAGCGCCAGTTGCAGATCGTCACCTCGCGGGGATGCCCCTACGACTGCGAGTTCTGCTACAACCTCAAGTTCAACGAGCGCCGCTTCCGCTATTTCTCGGCTGAGAGGGTGGTCTCCGACATCGAGTACGTGGTCAACCGCTATGGCGTCAAGGCCATCTTCGTCGAGGACGACTACTTCTTCGGCCATCCGGGACGCGTGGAGGCCATCTGCGACGAGCTGATCGAGCGCGACCTGGGACTGCTCATTCAGGTCCCCTGCCGCATCGACTACCTGCACAAGCGCTCTCCAGCCATGATCGACAAGCTCTACAAGGCCGGATTCAAGGAACTCTGGGTGGGCATCGAGTCGGGCTCCGAAGGACGCCTCAAGGAAATCATGAAGCGCAACACCCTCGATCAGGTGCGCGAGGTCAACCAGCTTCTCTCGGGTTCGGACGTTTACGTCAAGTACGGATTCATGGCCGGCTTCCCCAACGAGGACCGCAGGGAAACGCTGGAAACGGTCGACTTCATGTTCGAGCTGATGTCGGCCAATTCCAACGCCGGGGTGGCTCCGGTGGCCATCTATACGCCCTATCCGGGCACCACCCTCTACGACAAGGCCAAGCTGGTTTACGGCATGAAGATGCCCGAGACTTTGGAGGAGTGGAGCCACTTTCACTTCGCCAAGAACAACAATCCCTTCCTCAGCGAAGACCAGAAGCACTTCGTCACCAAAGTCAACGTGATGAGCAAGTTCTTCGAGCGCAAGGCCTTCGAACGCTTCTGCAACAACCGCTTCAAGCCGGTCATGATGGGCATCTACGCCCTCTACTACAAGATCCTGCGCCTGCGCCTCAAGTACCGCTTCTTCGCCTTCATGCCCGAAATCCGCCTCATCCAGTGGATGGAAAAGCTCTACCTGCAAGCCTTCCACCGCACCCAACTGGCCAACAAGAGAACTTAGGGCCACAGCACAAGACTTAAAGCGAAAGACTCGGGAAGATGTTAAGCTGCTCCTCATTTTGGAGCAGAAGCGATGGATCATCTGCAGTCTTTGCTTGCCCTGGCGGGTATGGCGCTCTTGCCTGGCGCGGCGCTCATAAGCTGGAAAGGCCGGCAAGACAAGCTGGAAGCCTTGGGGCGCTGCTGCGCTGTTTCACTGGCCGTGCACTGCTTCGCCGTTATGGTCCTTTTCCTGGGCCAGTGGTATCGTCCGGCGACGGCTTGGGCGTGGTTGCTGTTGGCGGCGGCCGCTACTTTCTTCATTTGGCTGCGGGCCGGTTCATCCCTGCAGGCTGACGAGCCGCGGACTGACGGCGCCGGCTTCGATTTGAGGGTGTGGGGTGTGCCCCTGCTCTTGCTTGTTCCCTTGCTGCCGGTCCTCTACAAATCCGTCTTTTTGCCCTACTACAGCTACGACGCCGTCGCCAGTTGGAACCGCTGGGCCGTCGACTTCGTGCTGGCGCCTGAGCAGGCAGCCCGCTACGACCTCTTCTACACCCAGTTCAATTCCTTCGCCATCAGCTTCCCCTATATGATTGCAGGAAGCACCCGGCTGGAGTTCTACGGCCATGCCCTTGCTTTCCTCCACCTGCTCATCCTCTACGCCGGGTTGAGGGCGCTGCAGAGGCGCTTGGGTTTTTCCGCCGTCATGGTGCTGCTGGTGTTGTTCGTGACTCGCCCTTTTTATCATTGGGCGGGAACGGGTTATGCCGACATCGGGGCTGTCGCCTACCTGACCTGGGCTCTGGCACTCTACTTCAAGGCCGCGGAAGAGAGGGAGCCGACAGCCGCCTGGCTGGCCGGGCTGGCGGCGGCCACCGCTTATCTCTTCAAGCAATCCGTTCTGCCCATCCTGGTTGCCGTACCCCTGCTGGCCTTTGTACTCTCGCCCGCGGAGGACCGCGCCCGCCGCTTCGGGCTGGGCCTGAGGGTGGCCTGCGGACTCGGCCTGGCGCCCTTGTGCTGGAACCTGATAGGCGGCTATACGCTCTTCGGCGAGCAGTTCCAGTATGTGATGGACGACATCCACGGCAATCTTTCCCGTCTCGACATCCTGGGCAGCGCCGCTTTGGAATTGATCGAGAGCGCCACCTTCTATCGGGCATTCTGGGTCGACGCTTTGGCCCTCTTGGCTGCTGCCGGACTCATTCTGTCGGGGGCCGTCAAGAACCGCCACATGGTCGTCCTGACACTGGCCGGTCTGCTCCACTTGCTGGTCTGGGCCAACACCGTCAGCTACAACGAAAGAGGAGCTCTTCCGGCTTTCGTGGTGATGGCGGCTGTCCTCGTCTGCGGTTTGCAGCGGCTCTTGCGCTTTTGGACGAAGGAACGGCGGCGCCTTATCTGGATAGGCCTTCAAGTCGTCCTGGTAATGATTTGGGCGTCCGCCGAAGCTGCGGCCGCCTTCGCCCGGCATCCGCTGCGCATCGTCGATTGGCGTCCTGCCTTCAATTGGGCCCAGACGCGGCCTTGGTTGACCGCAAGGACCAACCTGGCTCTAATGGACTCTTCGGTGCGGGACCTGGAAGAGTGGAGAAAGTCCCATCCGGACTTCGCGGGCCGCCTTTGGTCGACGCCCTTCCTCATATCGCTCGTCAACTGGAAGGAAGGCAGCCGTCCTTGGCTCGATACTGTCGATCGTGGAGGCTTGCGCTGGCACAAGGGCGATTTTATCTTTATCGCTGGAGAGGATTTATCCCGGTCCAAGAGCAATCATTTGATGCTCTTCCCTCAGGCGGGGAAGATGACGTGGGGGGAATGGCTGGGCAAAATGGTGGAGCGTGGAGACCTGCGCAAGGACGGGCTTTACGGGCGCTTCCATGCTTTCGAGGTCGTTCGCGATCCTCCTCCGGAGGAGGAGCAAGAGAGCCGGAGTCGTTGAGATGAGTCTGCAGGCCAGACCCGAGGACGCTTCTTTGCCGCAAGCTCGTCTGGTCGCGGTCGTTCCGGCTTTTCGGGCCAGCACGACCATCGCCCAGGTGCTGACTGATTTCGCCCCTTGCTGCGAACGGATGATCGTGGTCGATGACGGCTCCGAGGACGAAACCGGCGGGCGTGTGCGCTCGCTTGGTCTGAAGAATGTCCGGCTCATCACCCACTCCGGCAATCAAGGCGTAGGCGCCGCTATGAAGACAGGCATAAAAGCGGCATTGGAGGAGGACGCCGACATCGTCTTCAAAATCGACGCCGACGGGCAGATGAAAGCGTGCGATCTTCCCCGGTTGCTGGCACCTCTGTGGGATTCTCAGGCCGACTGCAGCAAGGGGAACCGCTGGTTTGACCGCAGGGCTCTGCGCACAATGCCGTCCATCAGGCGCTGGGGCAACTTGGGGCTGTCTTTCGCTCTGCGAGCCGCCTCGGGCCATTGGAAAGTTTTCGATCCTACCAACGGCTATGTGGCCTGGCGCCGCGAGGTCCTGGAAGTGGTCGACTGGACTCGGGTCGAGGACCGCTTCCTCTTCGAGTCCTCGATGCTGGTGGAAATCGGTTCGGTGGGAGGAGTGGTGCAGGATGTGCCCATTCAGGCCCGCTATGAGGGCGCAGGATCCCATCTCAAGGTCTGGAAGAGCCTTCTTGAATTCCCAGAATTCTTATTGCGTGCAGTCCTGCGCCGTCTCTGGCAACGCTACTTCGTGGTGGATTTCAATGCCGTCTCTCTGCTGCTCGTTTCAGGGACTCTCCTCACCCTCTTCGCGCTGCTCTTTGGCGGCTATCACTGGTGGAAGTCTTCGGTCAGCGGCGTTCCCGCGACCCCCGGAACGGTCATTCTCTCCGCCCTCCCCTTGCTTTTCGGCTTCAACTGCTTGCTGCAGGCGCTGGTCCTGGACATCTCCTCCTCCAACGACCGCCCCCTCAGCCGCAGACCCCTGGCTCCTCAACCTTTCGAAAACCCTCGAGGCCGATCCTAGCGCGGTGCGTCAGAGGTTTTGAGCCATCCTGTCGCGTTATTCCACGCTTTCAGCCTTCGGACCCTTGCCGTCTGGAACGCAGGGTGGCGCCGCCGTCTCGCTTGCGCTCGCCGGGGCTGACCCTGGGCTGGCGAATCTGTCCCTGTCAGGGACGAGAAACGGAGGGCCCTGGCCCAGGATTTATGACCGGCAGCCCGGCTACTAGGTGGCCATCAAGTTCACACACGGGTCAAGTTTCAGCAACCGCGATGAAGGCGTAATGGCTCTCGGCGGTATGAGGCTGCTCGCGACCACTAGCGGTCGAAGATGTCGTTGAGTTTACCGGCCAGGCGGATGCCGGCCTGCAGCAGGCGGCGCTCGACGATGGGCCAGTTCTTGTAGCGGTACTCCCAGCGCAGGTTTCCGTCGCCGATCTCGTAGACCTGAGAGCGCAGCTCGAAGGACTCCTGAGCCCACTGCTCGTAGTCGCTGCTCTGCCACAGGCGGATTTGGGGCAGGGAGGGGTCGTCGATGAAGTCGGCCAACTCGCTGTAGCTGAGGTCCTGCGAGTCGATAATGCCCGAGTCCCAGACCCGGTGCAGGTTGGACCGCTCGCCGAACCAGCGCACCTCGATTTCATTGCCGCCGCGGTCATCGCGGCGTCCCACGTGGAGCGGCTGGTGCAGGTCGCCGACGAGGTGGACCATCCACTTGATGGCCTGGGCCTTCTCCTCCCGGCCCGACTCGGAATCGCGCAGGACCTTTTCGAAGCGGTGCAGGGCTTCCAGCACGTCGCCGTCGGGGTTGCGCTCGGTATTTTCCAGCGTTTCCCCGTCATCGACGCTGATGTAGTGCCAAGGGGAGGCATGATCCCAGGACGGGTCGGAGCGGATCTCGTCGGACCAGGTCGAGACTTCAGCCAGCGTGTCGGGCCCCAGGATGCCGCGCACGGCCAAGGAGGTCTTCTCCGAGAGGTAGCGCTCGGCGATCAATCCCACGGCGCGGTGGCCGGTCGGTCCCCAGGCCTGTCCGCTGGGGATGATGAAAAGAAGCAGCAGGAGGCAGGTCAGCAAAGATCGGATGACTCTCATGCGGCGATTATAACGCCAGCTTTCACCGGCAAGCCAGAACGGGCTAGACTGTCGCAGTGCGTCTATCGGTTCCAGCCCGCTTGATGATCTTCACCGCCCTGATTTATCTGCCCTTCCTGGGTCAGGCCTTCCACATCGACGACCGCATTTACCTGGAGGTGGCCGAGCAGATCAAGCGTTCGCCGCTCTTCCCCTACGACTATCCGGTTCTCTTTGAGGGCATTTGGACGCAAGACGCCGCCAGTCACAGTCACCTGCCGCTCAACGCCTACTGGATTGCGTTGGTGGAGGTGCTCACGGGCAGCCGCTCCGAGTGGGTCCTGCACCTGGCTTTTTTGCCCTTTCCGTTGCTGGCCGTGTGGGGCTTTTACGACATTGCCCGCCGCTACCTGCGCTTTCCGGCGGCGGCCGCTGCCCTGCTGGTCGTTTCGCCCGCCTTCCTGACGCTCAGCCACACGCTGATGGCCGACGTTCCCCTCCTGGCTTGCTGGCTGGGGACGCTGGCCTTTTACCTGCGGCTGGGAGAAGAGGGGCGGGGCGGAGGGGCCCTTTGGGGCTGTCTGGCCTGCCTTCTCGCTTCGGCGTTCCTCTCGCTGCTGAGCGGGGGACTGCTGATGCTGATGGTCGCCTGGTGGTTTATCGCCCGCAACAAGAATCTGCCGCGCGTCTCGGGACGCATGCTGATGGTGCTGCTGGCCCTGCCGCTGACCCTGTGGCTGCTCTGGTACCTGAGGGCCTGGATGCACTACGACCGGCTGGTGCTGGTCAACACGGTGCTGCACATGGAAAAGCGGCAGATCTTTCAGAGCCGCGTTTTCGCTCTCAAGCTGCTCAGTTTCGTTCTCAACCTGGGAGCGGTCTTTCTCTTTCCGCCCGCTCTGGTCTATGCCTGGGCACGCAACTGGAGCGCGCGGCTGACGCTGTTGCTTTTCTTTCTCACACCCATCCCCTTCGCGCTCTGGATGCCCGACTGGAGCTGGCAGCAGGTGCTGCTTTTCTCAGCTTTTCTGAGCAGCGGATTGCTGGCCCTGACGACGCTCCTCTCGGTGCCCTGGCGCATGCCGGTCTGCCATCCCGGCTTTTCCCGTCTTTCCGCCGAGGACTTCAAGCCGGCCGCCGCGCGCGATCCCTCTTCTTCGCGGCTGGCGGCCGAGGCGCCCGACGATGACTGGCAGCAGTCGATCTCACTGCTGGCGTTCTTGTGGTTCATCGGCATCGCCGCCTCGATTCTGCTGCTCTACTATGCGGGCTCGGTGCGCTACGTGCTGCCGGCGGCTCCCCCCTTGATCCTGCTCTGGATCAAGTACCTGGAATGCCGCGTCCTGCACAACGACTACCTGCTGCGCAACCTGGTGTGGCTGGGATTCGCGCTGACTTTGCCTTACGGGATGTGGATCTCCTGGGGCGACTACCAGTTCGCCGAGATGTACCGGCAGGGCGCCCACCGCATGGTCGAGATCTACTCGCGCAGCGGACGCACCACCTGGTTCACCGGCGAATGGGGACTGCGCTATTACCTCTCCAGCCAGGGCGGGCGTCCTCTGCCCCGGGCCGCGGCCGGTCCCCAAGCGGGGGACATCCTCCTCAAACCCTACGTGGCTTCCCCCTGGGTGACCCTCTACGACTCCGACGAATACCTTCGTTTCCTCACCCGCCACGAACTGCAAATGCCGACGCGGCTGCGCCTGATCGACTACCGCAGTCATGCCGGCTTCTACTCCACCGGCTGGGGCATCCTCCCCTGGAGTCTGGGAGAAGAGCCCTGGGAGTGGATCAACGTCTACGAGGTCAAAAAGTCCTACCAAGGTCCCATTCCCAAACAGCCCAGCCACTTCTAATCTTGAGAATATTGCAGATTGCTCAATTTTCTTGGCTAATAGTATGACTCCAAAAGGCCGCAAGGGCGTGAACAAAGCGATACTGCTTCTCCATTTTAGGTTACAATGAATAGCGCCGTGCCCGACGGGACATGTCGGTCGGGGCATCCAGGGGAAGATGCTCTCAAGCGCTCTTTGCGATGGGGGATGGCAGTTCTTTTCAAGCCGAGGTACCAAGAAGCGTCGGGAACGTGCATCTGGAAGTTAGCATGCTCTATTCCGATTCCTCCTCTTCCTCGGCTCATCTAAACAGTGCTCCCCTCACGGTGCAGGGCAAGTTCTTCTCCCGAGCTTCGCAGAAAGTCTACCTGCGCGGCGTCACCTATGGCCCTTTGGGCGCAGCAGGACAGGAGTACGGCGACCGGCAGCGCGTGGAGGCGGACTTGGAGGCCATGCGCCGCAACCACGTCAACACGCTTCGCACCTATACTCTTCCGCCCCGCTGGCTCCTTGATCTGGCCCACCGGCAGGGTCTTCTGGTCTTGCTCGGCATCCCCTGGGAACAGCATGTCGCTTTTCTCGATACCTACTCGATGCGGCGCGCAATCCGGCGCCGGGTGGTGGCGGCGGTTGAGGAGTGGGCTGATCATCCTGCCGTGATGGGATTCACGCTGGGGAACGAGATTCCGGCTTCCATCGTGCGCTGGCACGGGGCAGGACGCGTGGAAGCCTTCCTCTACCGTCTCTACCGGCTGGCCAAGAGGGCGGCTCCTCACACCCTCTTGACCTACGTCAACTATCCCACCACCGAATACCTGCAACTCAACTTCCTCGACTTCGCGGCCTTCAACCTCTATCTGGAGCGCCAGGAAGACCTCCAGTCCTACCTGCCCCGTTTGCAGAACCTGGCCGGGCATTTGCCCTTCGTCATGGCCGAGGTGGGTTTGGACAGCCGCCGCAACGGCCTGAAGACGCAAGCCTCCGCCCTTCAGTGGCAGTTGCGCAGCATCTACGAGTCGGGCGCTGCCGGGGCCTTCGTCTTCTCCTGGACGGACCGCTGGCACCGGGGCGGGGAAGAGATCCTGGACTGGGAGTTCGGCCTGACCGACCGCCAGGGATGTCCCAAGCCCGCCTTGCAGAGCGTGGCCGAGTTTTTCGGCGAGGCCCCCTTTGGAGCACGCCGCTGGCCCTCCTTCTCGGTGCTGGTCTGCGTCTACAACGGCGCCCGCACCATCCGCCAGTGCATCAGGACGGTGCTGGAGCTGGACTATCCCGACTTCGAGCTGGTGGTGGTCGACGACGGTTCCGACGATCAGACGCCGCGCATCCTGCAGGTGTTGGCGGAGGAAGTTGGCGAGTCCCGTTTCCGGGTGTTCCGCACGCCCAACCGCGGACTCAGCGCCGCCCGCAACCTCGGCATGGAGGAAGCCCGCGGAGAGTACCTGGCCTACCTGGATGCCGACGCCTACCCCGATCCGCAATGGCTGCGCTACCTGGCCATCGATTTCACCCGCAACGGACGCGCCGCCCTGGGCGGACCCAACGTGCCTCCGCCCGAGGACGGATTCATCTCGCAGTGCGTGGCTCAGGCTCCCGGAGCACCGACCCACATCCTGCTCTCCGACGAAGAGGCCGAGCATGTACCCGGATGCAACATGGCCTTCCGCAAGAGGGCCTTGCAGGCCATCGGCGGATTCGACGTCCGCTTCAGGGTGGCGGGTGACGACGTGGACGTTTGCTGGCGCCTTCAGGAGGAGGGCTGGAGCATCGGATTCTCGCCTGCCGCCCTGGTTTGGCACCACTACCGCAGCGGACTGCGCGCCTACTGGCGCCAGCAGCGCGGTTACGGACGCGCCGAGACCCTGCTGGAGCAGAAGTGGCCCGAGAAGTACAACGACCTGGGCCAGATCATCTGGGACGGACGCATTTACAACGCCCCGCCGTCGCCGGGACGCTCGCGCATCTACCACGGCGTGTGGGGCAGCGAGCTCTTCCAGTCCATCTATCAGCCCAAGCCTTCCTCCTTGCAGTCCTTCCTGCTCACGCCCGAGTGGTACATGGTGGCCGGCTTGCTGGCCTTGCTGGGGGCACTGGCAGGACTCTGGCCGCCGCTGCTCTATGCCTTGCCCCTGCTGGCCGCCGGAACCCTCATCCCCCTCAGCGTGGCTCTGCGGGGAGCTTCTCGGCGGGCCCAGCGCCGCCATGACCTGCGCGGACTCAAGCGCTTGGCCTTCCTGCTCATGCTGGCCTTCCTGCATCTGCTGCAGCCGCTGGCCAGGCTGCGGGGACGCCTGGGACGCGGACTGCGTTTGTGGCCCCGCCGCCGCCTCCGGCTGGCATGGCCGCTGCCTCGCACCCATTGCCTCTGGAAAGAATCCTGGACGGCTCCCGAAACCTCCCTGCGCGAGCTTGAGGCGGCTCTCATGGAACGCGACGCCATCGTCAGGCGCGGAGGCGATTTCGACCGGTGGGACCTGGAAGTCCGCAACGGCGTCATCGGTTCGC
This sequence comes from Acidobacteriota bacterium, assembly GCA_035471785.1. Taxonomy (NCBI): domain Bacteria; kingdom Pseudomonadati; phylum Acidobacteriota; species Acidobacteriota bacterium. Next base: position 8,904 of record DATIPQ010000013.1, on the reverse strand, counting down.
TGCGCATCCACATGGCGGTCGAAGAGCACGGCCAGGGCAAGCAACTGCTGCGCCTGCGCTCGCGGCCCCGCTTCTCGGCAGTCGGACTCATGCTTGTGGGGGGATTCGCCTTGCTCAGCGGAGCGGCCGCCTTCGACGGGGCCTGGGCCGCATCGGCGCTGCTCGCCCTGCTGGCCCTGGCGGGGTTCCTGCGCGCCTTCCTGGAAGCCGCCGCCGCCGCAGGGCAATGGAAGCATTTGCTTAAAGACGACCCACGGAGGATGAGCTGAGATGGCGCCCACCCGTCAATTGCTGCAGCGCCTGGTTCCTTACCTGCGTCCCCATTTGCCCTGGGCCATCGCAGCGCTGGGATTGGTGACTCTTTCCTCCCTCTTCGGCTTGCTCACTCCCTGGCCCATCAAGATCATCGTCGACAACGTGCTGGCCGGCGCCCCCCTGCCGTCGTGGCTGGACGCCCCGCTGGGATCATGGGCCGATGAACCCCGCGGCCTGCTGCTGCTGGTGGTCCTGGCCTCGCTGCTTCTGACCGTGATTCAGCGTCTCATCGACCTGCTCAACGCCTACGTCAAGACGCGCCTCGACAACAACCTGCTGCTCGACTTCCGCAGCGACCTCTTCCAGCACGCGCAGAAGCTGTCGCTGGCCTACCATTCCTCGCGCCGCATCGGAGACACTCTCAACCGCATCAACACTCAGTCAGCCGCCATCGGCCAGGTGTCGCTGGCCTTCCTGCCCTTGACCCAGAGCCTCATCACGCTGGTGGGCATGTTCTGGGTGGCTTTTCTGCTGGACGCCGAACTGGCTCTGCTTTCCCTGGTGGTGGTGCCCTTCATCTACTACTCCATCGGCTTCTATGCCAGCCGCATCGAGCCGCGCGTGCGCGAGGTGCGCCAGATGGAAGCCGATTCGCTCTCCATCATCAGCGAAGCCATGTCCATGCTGAGGGTGATCCTGGCCTTCGGACGCGAGAATTACACCCAGGAACGCTTCAACGAACACAGCCGCCGCTCGCTCGATTCCCGCCTGCGGCTGACGCTGCGCCAAAGCACCTTCGCCTTCGTGGTGGGACTGCTGGCCGCCGCCGGAACGGCGCTGGTGCTGGGTGTCGGAGCCCTGCACGTGCTGGAGGGCGAAATCACCGTGGGATTGCTGCTGGTGGTGCTCACCTACATCGGCTCGGTCTACACTCCCTTGCAGGTCATCAGCGGCACCCTCGGCTCACTGCAGGAGCGCCTGGTCGATCTCAACCTGGCCCTGGAGGTGCTCGACCTGGAGCCAGAAATCGACGATCTGCCACAGGCCTATCAGATCTCGCGGGCGCGCGGGGAAGTCCGCTACCAGCAGGTGTCTTTTTCCTACGATGGACGGCGCGAGACCCTGCGCGACATCGACTTCACCGTCCAGCCGGGGGAAACGGTGGCCGTGGTGGGACCCACCGGCGCCGGCAAGACCACCCTGCTCAGCCTCTTGATGCGCTTTTACGCTCCCCGGCAAGGACGCATCATGCTGGACGGACGGGACATCCGCATGATCACCTTGCGCTCGCTGCGCAGCCAGATCAGTCTCGTTACTCAAGAACCGCTGCTCTTTGCGGGCAGCGTGGCCGACAATATCCGCTTCGCTGATCTGGAGGCTTCGCAGGGAGAGGTCGAGAAAGCCGCCCGCGCCGCTCATGCTCACGACTTCATTTCCCGTCTGCCCCACGGATATCGCACTCCCGTGGGCGAACTCGGCTCCAGGCTATCGAGCGGAGAAAAACAGCGTCTCTGCATAGCCCGCGCCTTTCTCAAGGACGCACCGGTGCTCATCCTCGACGAGCCCACCGCTTCGGTGGACGTCGACACCGAAGCCGTCATCTTGAAGGCCCTGGAACGCCTGCGCGGCGGACGCACCACCTTCATGATCGCCCACCGCCTCTCCACCGTCCGCCGCGCCGACCGCATCATGGTGCTGCAAGACGGACGGATCTGTGAAAGCGGAGCCCACGACGAACTGATGACGGGCGGCGGCCTCTACCAACGCATGGTGGAGGCGGGATGAGGCCTTGCCGACCAGCGACGGAGGGAACGTCTCTGCTGGGGGACGATCTGCCCATCCACCTGAGCAGCCGCTGGCCTCACACGCTCCCCGAAAGTACCCTGCAGGCCGCCCTCAACGCCCCCCCGGCCAGGTTCTCCAACGCCTCGGACGCGCCCCAGCTCTCCATCGTGATTCCCGTCCACAATCAGTTGGCCGTCACCCAGCTCTGCCTTCATTCCCTGGCCGTGTCCTTGCAGGAGGAAAGCTGCCAGGTCATCGTGGTCGACAACGCCTCCAGCGACGGGACCCAAGAGATGCTCGAGAAGCTTGTCGAACTCAATCCCTGCTGCCGGGCCATCCTCAATGACCGCAACCACGGCTTCGCTCCCGCCGTCAACCGGGGACTCGCCCAAGCTGAAGGCGACATTCTGGTCATCCTCAACAACGACACCCTGCTGCCTCCTGGGTGGTTGCGGGGATTGCGGCGGGCTCTGGAGGACCCTTCGGTGGGGCTGGCGGGACCCTGCACCAACAAGTCAGGCAACGAGTCCGAGATTCCCGTCGAGTACCGCACCTGGGGGGAGCTGGCTCTCTTCACCCAACGCTTAACACATCAATACACAGGAAAAAATAAGCAATCTCCTCTTCTCGACCTGCCCATGCTCTCGATGTTCTGCCTGGCCATGAGCCGGAAGACCTATCGCTGCCTCGGGCCCTTGGACGAACGATTTCAGATCGGCATGTTCGAGGACGACGATTATTCGCGCCGGGCGCGGCAGATGGGACTGCGCACGGTGTGCGTGGAGGACTCCTTCGTACACCATTTCGGGCAGGCCACTTTCTCCTCCACCGGAGATGCCGGCGAATACCAGCGCCTGATGGAGATCAACCGCCGCCGCTACGAGCGCAAGTGGGGCCGTCCCTGGCGGCCTCATGGCCGGCGCCAAGACCTGGCCTATCAGCGCCTGCGCCGTCAGATCGTGGGCGAGGCCGAGGGCTGTCTCAGCTCCGAGGCCGCCCTGTTGGTGGCCGCCAAGGGCGACGAGCGGCTGCTGCAAATGCTCAATCGGCGCTGCCGTCATATTCTCGGCGGACCCGGGGGCGAATACGCCGGGCACCATCCGGAGGATTCCGCCGCCATCATCGAGCAGGTGCGGAGGGGACGCGAGGAGGGCTTCACCTATTTGCTGCTGCCGCAGACCACGCTGTGGTGGCTCGATCACTACCGCGGTCTGGCCGACTACCTGACCGCCGAGGCGCAGCTTGTGCTCGACCGTCCCCAGTGCCTGAAGCTCTTTCACCTGCATGCGTCCGCCGGAGGGGGCGGCTCATGAACCCGGCCTCTCGCCTTGACCTGCAATGCCTGATCGCGAGCCCTGAGGCGCCGGCCTTCGACCGCCAGAGCGGAGACCGCCGTCTTTATCATTTGATTCTGCTGCTGCGGGAGGCCGGCGCGCGGGTGCGTTTCTGGGCCCACGACCAGCGCGAGGCTTCTCCCTACTTGCAGCGTCTGCAAGAGCAGGAGATCGAGTGCTTCACCGGTCCTGAGGCCGCCCGAGAGGCTCTGGCCTCGCCGCCCGATTTGGTGCTGACGGCCTTCTGGAAGCTGACCGAGACGCTGTTGCCGCTGGTCCGTGCCCGCTTCCCCCGCTGCCGGGTGATGGCCGACAGCGTCGACTTGCACTTGCTGCGCCGCTCGCGAGAAGCCCTCTTGGGAGAGGGACTCCTGCACCCGGAGGACGGAATCAACTTCATCAGCGAACTCAACACCTATGCCTGTTGCGACGGGGTCTTGGCGGTATCGGAAAAGGAGGCCTCCCTGATCGGCGATTTGCTGGGCCGGCGTCAGGGGATTCACACCGTACCCGACTACGAGGAGCCCTACGCCGACGCGCCCCCTTTGTCGCAGCGCCGGGGACTGATTTTCCTGGGCAACCATCGCCACCAGCCCAACTGCGACGCCGTCTCCTGGCTGCTGGAAGAGATCGTCCCGCTATTGGGCGAGTCCCTTTTGGCTGACCACCCTCTACGCATCCTGGGCCACGGCACCGAGCTCCCCCGCGCCAGGTCCCGTGGCGGGCCTATTCCTCCCCCGTTCAAACTTCGAAATCCGAACCTCGTACTTCCCCTGGGTTGGGTCGACGACGTCAAGCCTCTGCTGGCCTCCTCCCGCCTCTCCCTGGCCCCCTTGCGCTTCGGGGCCGGGACCAAGCGCAAGGTCATCGAGTCCTTGCTCTGCGGCACGCCCTGCGTCTGTACTCCCGTGGCCGCCGAAGGACTCGGACTGGAGCATGAGCGCGAGGTGCTCATCGCCGGGGACGCCCCCGCTTTCGCTCAAGCCGTCAAACGCCTCCTGCAGGAGGACGACCTGTGGCGGCGGCTCAGCGAGTCCGGGCGGGAGGCTTTGCAGGAGCGGCATAGCCCTGAGCGCGCCCGTGAGCGTCTGACCGCCGCCGTCAGGGAGGTGCTTTCCCGTCCGCCTCAGTCCGCCCGGCGGGCCCGCCAGGCTCGGAGCCGCCGCGACCATTGGATGAAGAGCCAGTACCAGCACCTGCTGCTGCGCCTTCGCCTGACCGCTTCCCAGGAGTTGAACGGGGAAGCCCGCCTGGCGGTGATCAGCCGGGGAGACGACGACATGCTGGGATTGGGGCTGGAGCACGTCGTACATTTCCCTTGCGACTCCTCAGGACGGCCCCTCTGGCACCATCCCGCCGACAGCGCTTCGGCCATCGAGCTTCTGCAAAAGCAGCGGCAGGACGGCCTGACCCACCTGCTCATTCCTTCCACCGCCTTCTGGTGGCTGGAGCACTACGGCGGATTCGCCGACTGGCTGGAGAGCCATGCCCGCCTCCTTCACTATTCGCCCGACACCTGCCGCATCTATGAACTGACCGGCCCGGGAGAGGCTGCATGAGCGCCTCCTCGCCTCCCCGCATCGTCGTGGCCGGAGCCGTGGCCCAAAAGCCGGGCAAGGCCGGGCACGCTTGGGTCTTCTTGCAGTACCTGCTGGGCCTGCGCGACCTGGGCTTCCGTCCGCTTTTCATCGACCAGGTCCATGACCCCTTGCAGGAGGAACAGAGGCTTTGGTTCCAGCGGGTGCTGTCTTTCCCCGACCCGCCGCTGGAGGGCGTGCTGCTGGACGCCCAAGGTGGCGTTGCCGCTTTGTCGCGCTCTTTGAGAGAAGCGGGGGCGCGGGCGGATTGCGCGGCGCTGGTCGAAGAGTCGGTGGCCTTGATCAACGTGCAGGGCTATCTGCGCGATGGGGAACTGATGCAGGCCGCCCGCCGCCGCATTTTCCTCGACATCGACCCGGGGTTTACCCAAATGTGGCAGGACTTGGGCCTGACCGACTTCCTCGACGGCCACCACGCCTACGCCACCGTGGGCGGACGCATCGGCCGCGACGACTGCCCCATACCCGCCTGCGGCAAGTCCTGGATACACTTTCTGCCGCCCGTCCACCTGCCGTCCTGGCCGCCCGTCTCCCGGCCTTCCTCCGGGCTGACCTCGGTGATTTCCTGGCGAGGGGCCTATGGTCCGCTGGAGTACCGGGGCCGGACCTACGGACTGCGGGTGCACGAGTTCCGCCGCTTCTGGGACCTGCCCTCAGGAATCGACGATGTCCGCTTTCAGCTCGCCATCGATCTCAGTCCGGCCGACGAGACCGACCGCGAGAGCCTGATATCCCGTGGATGGGAAGTGCTGCCGTCGCGGGAGGCTGCCGGCGATTTGGACTCCTATCGTGACTACATCGGCTCTTCGCTGGGCGAGTTCCTGGTGGCCAAGAACATCTACGTCGACACCCGCTGTGGGTGGTTCTCCGACCGCAGCGCCTGCTACCTGGCATCGGGACGTCCGGTCCTGGCCCAAGACACCGGACTCGGCGATCGGCTGCCGGCGGGAGAGGGACTCCTCATCTTCTCGACTCCCCAAGAGGCCACCCGCCAGATTCGCCGCCTCCTCGACGACTACCCGGCCCACGCCCGCGCCGCCCGCCGCCTGGCCGAGAGGCACCTTGACGCCCGGCGAGTGCTGCGCCGCCTTCTCGAGCAAGCTGGAGTGGAACCATGCTAGCCCTGGTTGCCGGAGCCCTGGCCGCGAAACCTCACAACGGCGGCGCGGCCTGGACGCGATTGAGCTGGATGCTGGGTTTGCGGAGGATGGGTCTCGAGGTCCGCTTCCTGGAGGTCGCTCAAGAAGTCAGTTCGGCGGACTTCTTCAACCGAACCCTGGAGGACTTCGGCCTCGAGGGCATCCTGCTGAAAGGCCACCCAACGCAGGACATCCGCTGGGAGCAGGCCCGCCAGTGGGCCTCCCAGTGCTCCTTCTTGCTCAACATCACCGGACATCTGCGCCAACCGGAGCTGCTGGGCTTGATCGACCGCAAGGTCTACCTCGATCTCGATCCCGGCTACACTCAGATCTGGCACCAGCAAGGACACGACCTGGGACTCCCCAACCATGACCTGCACTTCACCGTCGGCGAGAACATCGGGAAGTCCTTCTGCCCCATTCCCACCGGCGGCTTGCGCTGGATTCCCATCCGCCAACCCTCGCTGCTCGATCTATGGCCCCCGTCGCCTTCGCCGCAGCCGTCGCTTTTTACAACGGTGGCTTCCTGGCGCAGCCCTTCCGGCAGCCTGCAGCACGACAGCGTCACCTACGGCCAAAAGGTCCACGAATTCCGCCGCTTCCGCAAGCTGCCCCGGATGGTTGAGGACGCCCAATTCGAACTGGCGCTGGACATCCATCCAGGCGACGAGGCCGACCGGACGGCTCTCTTGCGGCGGGGATGGCGGCTCAGCGATGCCCGCCGCCTCAACACGCCTCAACTCTTCCGCCGCTACCTGCAAAACTCGGGCGCCGAGTTCTCGGTGGCTCAGGGAGTCTACGCCCACACCGACAGCGGATGGTTTTCCGACCGCACCGTCCGCTACCTGTCGTCGGGACGTCCGGCGCTTGTCCAGGACACCGGAATCGTTCACAATATTCCCTCAGGTGACGGACTTCTGACCTTCCGCACGCTGGAAGAGGCGTCAGACGGCGTGCGCCGCATCGTGGACGACTATTCCCATCACAGCCTCCACGCGCGCCGTCTGGCCGAATCCCACTTCGATTCCGATAAGATCCTTACAGCCTTTCTGGAGCGGATCGATCCTTGAGGGCTGATGGGGTGGGTAACGAGTCATGAACATCATCGTCACCGGAATGATCGTCTCCGTCCCCCGCCAGGGAGGGGCGGCCTGGGCCGTGCTGCAATACCTGCTGGGCTTGCGCCGCCTGGGACACCACGTCACCTTCATCGAGCCCTTCGTCCAGAACAGCCGCCGTCCTCCCCGGGCGCGGTTGGAAGACACCGTCAACGCCCACGAATTTCACAGCATCCTGGGGCAGTTCGGCTTCCTGCAAGACTCTTCGCTGCTGGAAGTGGAGACGCTGCGCAGCATCGGCATCCCCTACACCCAGCTCAAGGTGCGGGCTCGCGATGCCGACCTGCTGCTCAACATTTCGGGACTGCTGCGCCTGCCCGAACTGGTGCAGCCCGTCCCCCTGCGCGTCTACGTGGATCTTGATCCTGTCTTCACCCAGCTCTGGCAGGCTTCGGGCGAAGCCGACATGGGCTTCGATCTGCACAACCGTTTCGTCACCGTAGGCCTCAATTTAGGACGCCGTGACTGCCCCATTCCCACCTGCGATAAGGAATGGATCACGACTTTGCAGCCCATGGTCCTGGAGCATTGGCCACAGGCGCCCCTGGAGGACGTGACCTTGCAGGCTTGGACCACCATCGCCAACTGGCGCAGCTATGGATCGATCGAATGGCAGGGCGTCCACTTCGGACAGAAGGCTCACTCCTGGAGGGAATTCATCGACTTGCCCGGGCGCAGCCTGGATGCTTTCGCCGCCGCTCTCTCCATCCACCCGGCCGAATCCAGGGACCTGCGCTCGCTCATCGAGCACGGATGGAAGCTGCTCGACCCCGACGAGGTCACCGCCACTCCCGACGACTACCGGGACTTCATCCGCGCCAGCCGCGGCGAGCTGGGCATCGCCAAATCAGGCTACGTGCAAGCCAACAGCGGCTGGTTCTCCGACCGCAGCATCTGCTACCTGGCCAGCGGCCGACCCGTCATCACCCAGGACACGGGCCTGACCGGCCACCTCCCGCTGGGCGACGGCCTTCTCGCCTTCTCGACCATGGAAGAACTCCTGCAAGCCCTAGATCAAGTCAACCGCTTCTACCCCCGCCACGCCCAAGCCGCCCGAGCCCTGGCCGAGTCCCACTTCAACTCCGACAAAGTCCTCCCCCGCCTGCTGGACCTCTAGCCATCAGACCATGACTGGCGCCTTGCAGCGATCCCCTCAATGTAGGCTTCCCGACAGTGCTTCAGTCCCCCGAGTGGTGAGACAGTCAAGCCCGGCGAGAGGCGCGGGTCTGGTGGGAGGCGCATCCCTGCGGCGATCCCCACCGGTGTCACGGGGAGTCTCCTGGGTTGAGTCTGTCGTGAAATGGCCAGCCACCTACCGCCAGCCAGCCATCTCGCAGCATTCCCTGGATCGCCACACGGATGGCCTCCCACCAGACTTGCGTCTTCCACGTGGCCAAGATCAGCCCGGCGGCTGGAATGTCGCAAACAATGTCGCAAAGATGTCGCAAAACATCGTCGTGGAGATGTCGTGAAGATTAGGGCTGAGGGTTGGCTGGGGCGGCTTACGATATACTGCCTGTGGAAGTTTGCGCTGTGGATGCCATCTCAATTGATAGCGAGCAGCCTCATACCGCCGAGAGCGATTAGGCCTTCAGCGCGGTCGCTGAAACTTGATTCGTGTGTGAACTTGTTGGCCACCAAGTGGCCCTAATGCAGTGCCTCAGAAGTTTTGAGC